>PFKD01000075.1:0-5281 GCA_002784125.1 Flexibacter sp. CG_4_10_14_3_um_filter_32_15 | reverse complement strand
AATTACATAAAACATTGATTATCAAGCTATTACATTAAAAAATAAGATGCATTAATTTTGTACGATTATTTAGTAATTAATAAACCAAACTTTTGATTATCAATTAGTTACCGATATTACACAGTTAAGTCGCTCATAGGACACGAGCGACATAATGAAGATTTTATTTCTGAAATGGTCAGAAAAATTAAAGTAGGACAGCTAGACGAACAAAATGCTATCACAAATTTAGATTCACTTGAAAATGTGTTGGAAAATAGCATTGCAATGACTCAATACTATCTACAAATTCGTTATTTTAAATTTAAAGTAAGTAGTATTATAAAATTAATCAACTTTTTATTTTTTTTGTAAAAAATTGATTATCAGTTGTTTATATAAATTTAAATTGTCTATTCACTTATTATTTTTTTTGTATTCTATTATACTCGTTTTTTATGTTTTAGTTTTATAACTCATCTTCAAATTCCATCAAAAAAAGTTGATAAGCCGATTTAAGTTCTTGCAAAGATTTTAAGGTAACTTTATCAGCTTCTTGATTTTGTTCTTTTGCTTGATAAATGACCTTTTCACAAACTTCAATTCCCTTTAGATAGGTTTCATTTGCTTTTTCATAGTTTTCTAAATTAGCATATAATTCTGCTGCATGATAATATGTAGGAATGTATTCTGAATAATTTTGAAGTAAATTTTCAAAATAATCTAAGGCTTTTTGCGTGTCTGTTTTGAGATATTCAGTAGCAACAGCGTAGATTAAAAACGTGTCTTTGGGTTCTTTTTCTAAGAATTCTAAAAGTTGTTGTAGTCGTTCCATATTTTTCAAACTAATTGTAAAATTATTTTTCTATACTTTATAATTGCAAATTTAGTAATTTTGTGATGTACTTCATTATTTTCATTTATGATAAAAATCATTTATCAATCATACCCTATAACAAAATATCATGCAAAGAGAAAAAGATTATTTAAAAAAGAAAATAGACAAACTTGCCGTCGTTTTGGCAGAACTTTTAGCCAAAGTAACCAAAACAGATGTTGCTTACACAAAAGAAGAATTTAGAGCCGAATTTGATGAAGTTTTGTCAGAAGAAGCAAATATTTCTATCGCTATGATTTTAGAAATAAAAGCAGAGAGTTTTGCACAAGTATTGAGGAAAGAATATGAATTCAATCCTAATCAACTCCATGTTTTAGCCGATTTGTTGTATCAATATTCCTTAAATTTTGAAGAGAATGAAGGTAATTTGAATAGTAAAATAGTTGCTCTTTATGAAAGTTGTATTGATGATGGAATTGCACTTTCTTTAGATAAATATAGACTGATAGACTTCTTAAAAAATAAATAAAAAGTAGCGTAGGCTTCAGCCTGCGAAAATGTAGAGTACCTTTTAAGGTGCGAAAAAATGATATGAATAAAATAGAAATACAAAAAAACACCAAAAAATGGTTCGAGCAATGGATTTTAAAGCTCAATCTTTGCCCTTTTGCTCATGCCGTTGATGCACAAGAACAAATTCGTTTTGAAATAGAAGAAAGCGACGACTTTAAAAAATGTGTACAAAAAGCAGTTTCAGAAATTGATTTTTTGATAGAACATGATTCAGACTCACATTCAGAAGATGAAAGAATGGAGAATGATACAAAATATTATATCGATACCACACTTCTCGTTTTTCCTAACCAAACTGATTTTAAAGATTCTTTTGAAGACTTTTTAGATTTTGTTGCTTTGTTGGATTTATATTTGGAACAAAACGAATTAGATACTGAATTTCAATTGGTAGCTTTTCATCCTAATTTTATTTTTGAAGTAGAAGAATTAAACTCAAAAAGCCATTATACCAATCGTTCGCCTTATCCGACTTTACATATTTTGAGAGAAAAAAGCGTTCAAAAAGGAACTGAAAGTTTTGGAAACGTCGCTCTAATTCCTCAAAAAAATATAGAAAAATTAGAAAAAATGAAAGATGCTGACTTTGAATGGTTAAAATCTTTTCAAAAGTAATTTGAGGTATCAAATTTTAAAATTTCATTTTCTATTTAACTTTATGTATTTTTGTAGTGCAATTTTATAGCGAAAAAGTTCAATTCTATCTTAATTATCAATTTTACGTAGTTTAGTGTTCTGTGTGTCACAAAACACAGGTTTAGGATAATGAAGTTTTATTACTTCTTATCAACTTATCACTAAACGTTAATCACTAATCACTAAAAATGTACGGTTCTTCCTCTTCTTCTCGTTCGCCTTTCTCTCAGCTAGACTGGATGACAATTTTGTTGTTTTTTGGTCTTCTCACTTGGGGTTGGATTAGTATTTATGCAGCCATTTATGATGCTGAAAAAACCTATACTGTTACTCAATTTTTGTTTAAGACCAATGCAGGAAAGCAAATCATGTGGATTGGACTAGCGACAATGCTCGCTCTTGTTTTGATGCTTTTAGATGTTCGGCTTTTTGCTACTTTTTCTCCTTTTTTTTATATAGCAACGATGGCTTTACTGGTCGGAGTTTTACTTTTTGGAAGAGAAGTAGCAGGGTCAAAGTCGTGGTTTGATTTTGGAGGAATTCGCTTTCAACCTGCTGAGCTTGCCAAAGTTGGAACGGCTTTAATGATAGCTTTTTTCTTAGGAAATAAACGGGTTAGTGCCGAAAAATGGAAATATATCGGTGTTTTGATGGTCATTATTGGAATTCCTGCTGTCCTTACAATTTTGCAAGGCGATACAGGTTCTGCAATGGTTTTTGCTAGTTTTTTCATTGTTTTTTATCGTGAAGGATTGCCTTCTTTTATTATGGTGGCTGGACTTTCTGCCATTTTGTTGTTGGTGGCTACGCTTGTTATGCTCTCTGATTTGTGGGGATTGATGCAGCGAATTATTGTCATCGGAGGAATGGTTTTACTTGTCATTCAGTTTATAGATTTTTTCAGAAGACGAGCCGAAGATCGCCCCAAATGGTTTGTTTTTATGATAGAAATTGGGCTTAATGTAATTCTTCTTACAATTCCTTGGTGGCTTCCTATTCAAGAATATCAATCAGAAGATATTGCACTTATCAAATCTGAATCGTTCAAACAAAATTTGATGTGGTTAAGTGGTGTTTTTGCTGTTTGGTTGTTTATTAAAGGAATTTTCTCTCTTACAATAGACAAAAAATACAAACCGATTTGGCTCGTTGGTTTTATCGTAATGGCTGCCGTGGCGATTGTGGGAGGTTTAGATTTTTTTGTAAAAGATGTTTTGAAAGAATATCAGCGCAAAAGATTAGAAGTTTTGGTCGATCCAACACAAGGAAAACAAGATTTTGGATGGCAAGTTTATAACTCAAAAAGTGCCATCAGCTCGGGTGGACTAACAGGAAAAGGATTTTTAGAGGGAACACACACAAAACTAAATTACGTTCCAGACCAAAGCACCGATTTTATTTATTGTACCATCGGGGAAGAACAAGGCTGGGTAGGAAGTTTTGGCGTTTTGGTGCTGTTTGTTTTACTATTTTTTAGATTGATTCACGTTGCAGAACGGCAAAAATCAAAATTTTCTAGGGTGTATGCCTATGGTGTAGTTTCGATTTTATTTTATCATTTTGTAGTAAATATCGGAATGACAATCGGACTTTTTCCTGTAATTGGTATTCCATTGCCGTTTTTTAGTTATGGTGGTTCGTCGCTGTGGGGTTTTACATTATTACTTTTTATTTTGGTAAAACTGGATATGCACCGTAAAATTGAAGTCAAAATTGATTAATCTGTAATCAGTAAATAGTAACCAGTAATCAGTTAATTTCAAATACTGTATTTTCATTTCATTCCTCTGTGTTCCTCTGTGAACTCCGTGTTTAAAATGTATTTCATATTGTATTTCCCCATTCTCCAAATCCTATTTCCCATTCTCTAACATTGAAAATATCTATAATTACTGTCGTCCGAAATGCAAAAGAGCTTTTCCTCCAAACATTAGAATCTGTCAAAAATCAAACTTACAAAAATATAGAATATGTAGTCGTTGATGGAAATTCTACCGACGGAACAAAACAGCTCATTGAACAAAATCAAGAATTTATTACCACTTGGATAAGTGAAAAAGATAAAAGCCTTTATGATGCAATGAATAAAGGGCTGAAACTTAGTACAGGAGATTTTGTTTGGTTTTTACACGCAGGAGATACAATTCCAACGCCTCAAACGTTGAAAAATGCGATAAGTAAAATTTTAGAAAGGAATAAATCTGAAAATCAAAGTGAAATTGATTTTATTAACAACATAGATTTTATTTATGGAAAAGTGAAAATTAAAAGTGTAGAAAATGATACGATTTCATTTTCAGATTATCACAAAATTGCTCCCACAGAAAAGCAGTTGTCAAAACTAGGTTACAAAAACTTCTTAGAAGGAATGGTAATTTGTCATCAAGCGATGCTAGTTCGTAGAGAAATTGCGCCTTTGTACGACCTTAATTTTAGATTAGCTGGAGATATTGATTGGTCTATTCGTCTTTTCAAAGAAATAGAAAAGCGCAAAACTCATAAACAAGAAATTAGAGTGAAACAAACAGAAACTGTCATTGCTCACTTTTTGGCTGGAGGTATTTCAACTTCTCAAAAGAAAAAATCACTTCAAGAGCGTTTCAATATTTTTCAAAAACATATTGGTTTTATAGGTGCAGTTTGGCAGCATTTCATTATTTCTGGAAAGCGATTTTTTAAATAAATATTATTTTTATGACTCAAATATCAAATAAATTTTCTTCCTTTATTGGAATCATTTTACTGATTAGAATTATCGGTTTTATCGTTTTTATAAATTTCTTTGTTGAAGAGCCAATAGAACCAACAGAGGAAATAGAAGAGGAAAAAGCAGAAATGACTAAAGAATATTTAGTTTTGGACTCAACCGTTTTGACTAACTTATGGAAACTTGAAAATCTAAAAACATTCATATCTATTGATAAAACCCTAGGCATGTCAGATTATAATCCTCTAAAAGATGCTAATTATGATAAAATGTCTGATTCTATAAAACAAATGTTCGAGCAGGTATATAGTAATAATAGCTCTGAAAGTGAATTTATTATCAGTTATGAAGTACTAGCTTTCGAATATGCGAACCATAATAATGAAGATGATGAAATAACTTTAGAAATTGTTAAAATAATTTCCTTTAATGATATTCATTCTGATTCTGTACTGTACCCTACTATTTTTTTGTAGGGTAGGATAGTTAAGGATTGATAGGATTTAAAATACAGATTAATACAAAATACTATTTGAATAAGTCAATTT
>PFKD01000266.1:20507-24008 GCA_002784125.1 Flexibacter sp. CG_4_10_14_3_um_filter_32_15 | reverse complement strand
TATTTTTTATGCGCATTCAATTTTCTTTGTATTTATCTTCATTCATCATATAGATAATAAAAATCATTTACCAATAAGTTCAAGTCGTTTTTATTTTGTCCAACTACTTATTTCGTAATTTTTAATTAGCTTCGCTGCTTTAACAGGTCGTAATCTGTAATCGAAATTTACCTCTTCTCTCTCTTAATCGCCAAAACATTAGAAGGAGCTTCAAAAAGTTGTAAATTGAAATAAGGAACGGCAGCAAATAAATGGTCAAAAATATCAGACACTACTTTTTCATATTCTAACCATTCTTTACTCTTACTAAACGCATAAATTTCTAAAGGAACGCCCTGTGGAGTGGCTTCTAATTGTCTGCTCATCATAATCATATCATTGTTTATGTGAGGATTTTGTTTGAGATATTCTTCAATATAAATTCTAAAAACACCCAAATTTGTCATATTTTTTCCATTCAAAAGAAGTGTTTTATTACTGTTGTGTTCTTTGTTGTAATTGTTTACTTCGCTGTCCATTGTTTCTAAATAGCCTCTTATCAAATCAATATTTTTGAGTTCTTTTACTTCTTCTTCACTCAAATAATGAATACTAGAAACCTTCAAAAGTATCGAACGTTTTATTCGCCTTCCTTCCGAACGTGTCATTCCTCGCCAGTTTCTGAACGAATCCGAAATCAAATAATAAGTAGGAATAGTCGTAATGGTTTTATCAAAATTCTGAATTTTTACGGTAGCCAAACTAATTTCTATCACGTCGCCATCAGCACTATATTTGTCCATCGTTATCCAGTCACCAATCCTGACCATATCATTTACCGTAACTTGAATACTTGCCACAAAACCCAAAATTGTATCTTTGAAAATAAGTAAAATAACGGCAGAAAGCGCACCCAAAGCAGAAAAGAATGTCCAAGGAGATTTATTTGTCAGAAGTGTAAAAATATAAACGACAGCAGCCAACCAAGCAAAAATCATAAAAACCTGCACGTAACTATGAATCGGTTTATCTCTAAAAGTAGGCATTGTGTTGAGATAATCACTAAAAGTTCTCAAAACACTCTGCACCAATAAAACCACCACAAACGTAGCAAAAATATCAACGGTCTTTTCTATATAAATATACGTTTGAGGAAAATCCCAAAGCACAAAAGGTAGCGCATAGACAATAAAAAGAAGAATAAAAAGATGAGCCGTAAGTCCAGCAGCATTATTTTTTACTAAATAATTATCAAATTGATTTTTGGTTCTGTTAGAAATATTGCTAATCAGTTTTACAAAAAGCTGTTTGACGACTTTATCTAAAATATAAACTACAATCAACAAAACAACTATACCAATAAGCGCATTGAGATACTGCGCCATATCTTTTTCTATTCCTGCATCACGAAAAAGACGATAAAAATAATGGACAATTTGTTCTTTGGTAGGCATAAAACAATTACGAATTAAAAATTACGAAATGAATATTCAGCGTAGCTAATTATGAAATAATCAGCATAGCTATATTACTATATCTGATGATAAATTACTACTTTAACAAAGAACCTCAAAAAATAGTAGAAATTCAAATTCTATCAATTTCAGTCTTTATTTTTTATTAAAACTAAATTATTTTAAATTCTACACAATTATTTCAATTTATTTTGAGAACTTTGTATTTTGTAGTATTAAATTGATACCACAAAAAAATTTATACTATATTTATTTGAAATTAAATCAAAATTTGAAATTAATTGATTCAACTAATTTCAAATTTAGGTCTATAAATTGACTTTATAAATGTTTCGGAAATTTAAAAATTTAAAATCTTATATATCTTATAAATCCTATTCATCAATACGTATGCGTAAAAAAATTGTAGCCTTGACAGGTGCTGGAGTAAGTGCAGAAAGTGGAATCGCAACCTTTAGAGCTTCTGATGGGCTTTGGGAAGGGCATAAGGTAGAAGAGGTAGCATCGCCTCAAGGTTGGGAGGCCAATCCACAGAAAGTATTAAACTTTTATAATGAGCGTAGAAAAGGTGTTCTAGAAGCAAAACCCAACGAAGCACACAAAATATTAGCTCAATTAGAACGAAATTTTGATGTAACCATTATCACTCAAAATGTAGATGATTTGCACGAACGAGCAGGTTCGACACACGTTTTGCATCTTCATGGCGAACTCATGAAGGCCAGAAGTTCGGTCGATGAATCGTACGTCGTTACGATGAATGGTTGGGAATTGAATATGGGCGAAAAATGTCCGAAAGGTTCGCAGATGCGTCCGTATATTGTGTGGTTTGGCGAACCTGTTCCGATGATGGAACAAGCTGTTATGGAAGCCATGGGAGCAGATATTTTTGTTGTGGTGGGAACTTCTCTTTTGGTGTATCCTGCTGCTGGATTGATTGATTATGCCCCTCGCCAATCTCCTAAGTACATTATTGACCCAAAAGTTCCTGTTGTGCGTTCATTTCCTAATCTTACTTTTATAGAAGAAGTGGCTACAACAGGAATGAAAAAATTAGAAGCTATTTTGATGAGAGATTATACGCACTAAATAGTGGTAAGTGATAAGTGAATGAGAATACATTTATTTTGAGATATTATTTTCCATTAGGGCAAACGCACGAAATTTATTTTTCATTTTTTCCTCATTATCAACGTCTTTTTATCTTCGATAAAGACGATTGCTAAGGGAAAAAAATGAAAAATTTTAAGATTCTACCTTAGCAATGGTTAATTTTTTTTAAAAAATTGACGTTGATAATGGTGAAATACAGCACAAAATTCGATAAAATGATTCATTTAAAATTTCGTGCGTTTGCCCTAATTTTCCATAATGTTGGGTTCTAAATCGTACAGTTTTTATTAAAGTTGCAGCGCAACGTAACCTTTGTAGAACTGAAAGTCGACGAAGTCAAATTTAATTATAGAATAGTAGTTTTAGAGCAACAGAGTTGCGAAACCTTGTCGGTTGTACCCTAAAAGTTGCGCTACTCTGTAGCTAAAATTCAGAAAAAACTAAGAAGAAAAATTTAGCTTCGCTGTTCTTCGAAAAGTGTACGGTTTGAAAAATGTTGGTTTTGAAAATCCAACATTATGAAAAAATTGAAATACTATTTGATTTTTTCTTGCATTTTATTTTTAAAATCTACTTTTTCATCAACGTGAAAAGCCAAAACTTCAAACTCTTTATTTATTCCATAGATGCCATTTAGTTTTGCTTTTTCATGAAGACGAATAATAATATTATGCTGTTCAAGGTTTCCTAAAGGAGAAAGTTTTTGATATAACTTATTTCTTCTCCTTTTTTCCTCTTTCATTTTCTATTGCTTCTGCCAATTCTTCCAATGGTTTTTCAGAAATTTCTATTGATTTGATATTTTTGATTTCAATTTCTGCGTTACTCATTATTCCATAACGCAAATAAAGTGTATTATTTTCTATCAAAATTGGTCTTTTAGAAAATGATTTTGCAAAAGCTAGTAACTGAAAACCTGTATAAATACTCAAAA
>PFKD01000266.1:0-20454 GCA_002784125.1 Flexibacter sp. CG_4_10_14_3_um_filter_32_15 | reverse complement strand
TGCTCTTTGGGTGTCGCTTAGTCAATTTGTATTACGTAGGGAAAAGGCAAGCCTTTTCCCTACAAAAAACGACAATTTGTTATACACCCCAAAAGTAACACAGGAATAAAAAGTAGAAGAAATTGCTTATTTTCTTTTCAATTTTGAAGAATTGTAGTGTTCATAATTTAGTTGTGTTATAATTATTCTTGAGAAAAGATACAAAAAATTAAACTGAGCGCATCGCCTCCACAGGGTCTAGTTTTGCAGCCAAAATAGCAGGAATAATTCCAGCAATAATTCCGATAATGGTAGCTACACCTACTCCCAAAATCATATTACTGACAGAAAGAGAAATCACAAAAGTATCACTAGAAAAGAAGGACAATAGAGAAACCAAAATAAGTCCTCCAATACCTCCAATGATACAAAGTAAAATAGCTTCTAATAAAAACTGCCATAAAATAAAGGCTTTTTTTGCTCCTAATGCTTTCTGAACACCGATGAGCGAAGTGCGTTCTTTGACAGAAACAAACATAATATTTGCAATTCCAAAACCTCCTACCAAAATCGAAAAGCTACCAATTACCCAACCTGCAAGTGTCAGAACTCCAATTACACCATCTAAAAAAACAGCAAATTGTTCTGGTCTGTTGAGGGCAAAATTCTCTTCTTCTTTGGGGCGTAGTCCTCGTTTTATGCGTAAAAGTCCTGTAATTTCTCCTTCTACATTTTGTAAATCTTTGTCATCATCAAATCCTTTTATGGAAATAGAAGGTTTAATACCTGTTTTGCCTTCAGGAATCATTTTGGTCAGCGTATAATAAGGCATAATGGTAATATTATCATTGCTGGGAGCATCTAAAAGATTATCGCCTTGTTTTTTCAGAATTCCTATAACTCTAAATTTTCTTCCTTTTAATTTAATAATTTTATCAATAGCACTTTCTACATTTTCTTCTCCAAACAAATCTTGTGCAACTGTATTTCCCAAAATAACTACTTCAACGGCTCTATCTACTTCAATTTGAGTAAAATAACGCCCATATTCGATAGGAATATCACTTACAATATTATGCTGAAATGTAATTCCTTGAACAGTCAGACCAGAAAGACTATTTTTTTTATATTTCGCTGTAAAACCACCACGAATAGCAAAAACAGAAACAGCTTGTGCTTGAGTAAGATTTTTTTCTAAAAAATTGAATTCTTCCATACTTGGATCTGGACGATTTATATATTTCCACCACGGATAATCGGCAGCAAAAATCCAAGGCATTTTTTGAACATAAATCACACTTTCTCCCAAAAACGACAAACTGCCTTTGATTCCTTTTTCTAAAGCGTCCACAAAAGTAAGCACACCAATAATAGCAAAAATACCGATTGTTACGCCCAAAAGAGAAAGGAGAGTTCGCAATAAATTACTTTTTAATGCACCAAGTGCCATCGAAAAACTTTCTAACCACAAAGAAAAATTCATATATTATTTTTATTTCTCATACCCTAAAAGGTACGGTACACGTTCACATTCTAAAGAGTATGCCACATTAATACTTCATGAGTAGGTATTGCTGTGGTAATATTACAATTTTGGAAAGAAAAAAGGTTGTAATAAAAAATAATCAACCCTTAACTAGACTTTTGCAATTTTCTTTTAAGCATAATTCTTCTGATTGTGTCTAAATCTCCTCTTGGAATGGCTTTTATGAGTTCTCTTGTATAAGTTCGTTTTGGTTTGTCGTAAATATCTTCTGAAAAACCTGTTTCTACAATTTGTCCGTCTTTCATAACCAAAATACGGTCAGCAATAAACTTGACAACTGCCAAATCGTGCGAAATAAAAATATAAGTAAGATTAAATTTTTCTTTTAACTCATTCAAAAGATTCAAAACTTGCGCCTGTACAGAAACATCTAGTGCAGAAACGGACTCATCACAAATGATAAATTTAGGCTGCAAAGCAAGCGCACGAGCAATACAGATACGCTGACGCTGTCCACCAGAAAACTCATGAGGATAACGATTAAAATGATACGCATTTAAGTTTACAGTTTCTAAAAGTTCGATGACGTAAGCTCTTCTTTCTTTATCATTACTCATTATAGAATGAATTCGCATCGGTTCCATGATAATTTCTCCAATAGTCATTCTAGGATTGAGTGAACCATAAGGGTCTTGAAAAATGATTTGCATATCTTTTCGGATAGCTCTCATTTCTTTTGGATTCAAACCTAATACATTTTTTCCTTCAAAAATCACTTCTCCAGAAGTAGGTTCTACCAATCTTAAAAGACTTCTTCCCAAAGTAGATTTTCCACAACCTGATTCTCCTACCAAACCTAAGATTTCACCGGGATAGACATCAAAAGAAACATCATTTACAGCTCTTACAATTTCTTTTTTATTAGAAAAAAAACCTTTTGTCTTGACAAATTCTTTGGTGAGGCTTTTTATTTGCAGTAATGGTGTTTGTTTTACTAATCTTTCGTGGTGTTTTCTTAGCTCAGCTTCACTTTGAAAGTTGAGCATCAAGGCTTGACCAACAGATTGAAACTTTGCTTCTGTAATTTCTGAAATATTTCCATGTTCGTCTGTGGCCATAAAATCTGAAACGACAGGCAAAACACGTAATTTCAAGTCTAAACGAGGACGACACGCCAAAAGTCCTTTTGTATAAGGATGCTGAGGATTCGAAAAAATATCCCAAACCGCACCTTCTTCTACAATTTTTCCTTGATACATGACAATAATTCTGTCAGCAAATTCGGCTACTACACCCAAATCATGCGTAATAAATACGACAGACATATCTTCCGTTTCTCTCAGCTCTCTCAAAATCTCCAAAATAGCAGCCTGCACAGTTACATCAAGCGCAGTTGTGGGTTCGTCTGCAATGAGTAGAAGGGGATTACAAGCAAGTGCCATGGCTATCATAACACGCTGTTTTTGTCCTCCTGAAATTTCGTGAGGGTAGGCATTATAGATGCGCTCTGGATTGCTAAGATGAACCTTTTCAAAAAGTTTTATAACTCGCTCTTTGGCAGTTTTTGGGTTTATCTCTTCGTGCCTTAAAATAGATTCAATTACTTGATTTCCACACGTAAAAACAGGGTTTAGAGAGGTCATGGGTTCTTGAAAAATCATCGAAATTTCATTCCCTCTAAGATGGCGAAGTTGATTGAAAGGCATTTTGAGTATATCTACCTCTCCGTATTGTCTTGAATTAAATAAAATTTCGCCTTCCGTTGTACAATACGGTGCACGAGGCAAAAGGCGCATCATAGAAAGTGAAGTTACTGTTTTTCCAGAACCCGATTCTCCTACAATACCGACTGTTTCTCCTTTTTTGAGTTTGAGATTTACGTCTTGTACAGCTTTATGATGTCCGTTTTCTCCTTTGAAGAATACAGATAGGTTATTTATTTCAATTAAATTAGGGTTATCAGGCATGAAGAATATAAGGTAAGAAGTATGATTTACAAAATAACAGGTGCAAATTATGAAATATGAAAATTGGATTACTTTTTATTTTAGTTACACCAATTTTCAGTTCAGATGTTATATTTCATACTTTATTTTTAATTGTACCTAAAAATAGCTATTCTTTCTAATAAATAAAAATATTATTTGTATGGCGATGGATAATGAATGCCATGGGACTTTATGAAAGCCTTTTTACTGAGCTTATACCATTTTTATTTACTGATTCCATAGAAAAGCGTAAAAAATGCAGATGGATAGATTTGTTTATTTTCTGCTAGTCCCATAATCTCTATTTTTTTTGAATAGGCATCGAACATCATTCCAGCCTCAAAACCAACTTGAGAACCTTTAAAAGCACTAAACTCTAATGCTAGAGATGTTTTAAGGCTTGCGCCTAATTGAATTTTGGCTTCTGACATACGTCTAGCAAAAGAACCTGTTCCTAAGACAGCTTCAAAAGAAGTATGTATATTTGGGTCATATTGTTCAGTTCTGATTATCTCATTTGTAAACTGATAATCAATAATATAAGGAGCTACAATTCCGATAGTTGGTCCAATCGCACCAATCGCATTGACTTGAATTCCACGTTCTTCTGCTTTTCTAAATAACACCCATTCACGCCCATATTGAGGACGCAAAACATACAAAAAATTACGTTTTCCAGGTACAAAAAACTCTCCTGTTAGTCTGCTTGGGCGACGTTGTTCTTTTGGATGTCTGACATCAACCATTTCTAGTGAAAAACTATGATACATCGTTTCATTTATTGCTTTTGAATATCTAAAAGAAAAACCACCAATCAAACCTGATTGTGTATTTAGGCTGATACCATATACAAATTGAGTTTCATAGTCAAAATCATCGGTGTTGCGTTGAGAAAAAGAAGAGAAACTAAGAAAAAAAAATGATAGAAAAAAAATAAAAAATTTCATATATATTAGATTATAAATAGATTTGTATTCTTTTGAAGATGAAAATATTTTTCAGGTTTGCAACTGTTTAGAAGATATGACAATGTATGAGTATTGAACCTAAATGCTATTGTTGTTGTTGCCCCCACCAACGACTATTTTCTTAAAATGCCCAATACTTTAGGCAATTTCTTCCGTAAATATACACAGAAAATCAACTTAGTAGATTAACCTAAATAATCTAATTGTGTTTAAAAACTTATAAAATGGTATTTGGTAGTAAATTTTCATCAAAAATGTAGAAATAGAATAGTATTTGCTTAATTTGCTAAAAAAAGAAAATTCTATCTTGTGCTATCCTATCTACTCTCTACTAAAAAACAATATTTATATGTTAGTTCAGATTAAAACTACTCATTTTCATAAATTCTTTCATTTTGTAGCCTTTTTTATCTTTTTTGTTTTTGTAAATGGATTTTTTAATTTTTCTGTTTTTGCTCAAACACTCATCTCTGATGATGAAAGAAAACTATTTACAACCATAGAAAATCTTGAACCTTTAGGTATTGTCTATGAAAATGCAAGTGCAGGCGAAGAGATAGAAAAAGAAGATTATGGTGATGGCTCGTTGTTGTATACCTATGAGTTTGAAGATGCTGATTTGTGGTTACACGAACTTTTGTGGATAGAATCTTCTGCACAAGCTGCTAATTTTACGTATGAAGCATACGGAGAAGCCAGCAAAACCTATCTTTCAGAAGGACTTATTCTTTCAGCTTTTCGAGTAATCAATTTACAAAATTCGAATGCTGAGGTAGTGGTAGCTGATGTGTATAACGAAAAACAACAGAAAGTAGGAGCGATTGTTCGTTTTAAAGAACGTAATGTAAGTGGAATGTTAATTTTAATAGGAATGGAATTTCAAGAAAAAGTAATGGAAAAATTCTTAAATAGAGAGTTTCAGCAGATGAGCCAAACCTGTTCGAAACTTTCACTTTGGAGATAGGGAATAATTACAACCTGCCAAGGCAACGAAGCGAATTACGAATTATGAAATAATCAGCGTAGCTAATTAAAAATTAGGACTTTAATTTATTGATTAACAGGTGATTAGGTGTTTTAGGGTAGTAGTTCATTGCATTTCTTATTCCTAAACTTCTTCTAAACTATCATTTTTTATAGTTCTTATTCCCAAAACATAATCCATTATTCTTTTGCCTGTTTCGAAGTTTATTAATAAATCTAACAAACATATACAACAGAAAATAGCAAGGAAACCTCTAAGCGAATTTATATTTTTATTCAAAAATAAAATCACTAAAATCATAGAAAAAATATGGCGCAAAGGGTATAAAAGAGGATTTGCTTTTTTACTAGTTGTAAGATAAATAATGGATATTTTTCTCAACTTTTTTCCTACGCTAGTAAAGATGAGAGTATTGTCTTTGAGTAAAAGTGTAACAGCTATAATAATTCCAAAATAATCATTCAAATAATCATTCGAAGCCAAAAAATAGGTAACTAAAAAAACGATTATTCCCCAAATAACTGTATCTATTCCCCAAGAAGTTACCAAATCTGTTCTTGAAGGTATTTGATAATTTGTTTTGTCTATTTTCTTTAATGCTAACCTTTTGTTTTTAGGAATTTTTCGGAGTGTTTTTGATTGCTTGCAGTGCTTGTTGTCCATATATTCCCAACTTTCCTTCAAAAAAGCTGATTTGCATTCAGCACAAAAAACTACTTTATCTCCTAGCTGAAAACTATCTCCTGTAATTGGGTCTTGACGATTTTCTTCTAAAAAACGAGATTGTTTTTTGGTAAGTGTGAGTGTATTTTTCATTTTTATGCTTTTTTGAGTCTATTTATTTTCTTTTATGACTACGTTTTTTAGATAACTCTTGTTTCTATTATTTTCAAAACCACAAAAAAAACCTATCTGATTGAGTAAAAATCAAATAGGTTTTATGAAATTATAGATTCAAAAAATTATTCTGCTGCCAGCACCCACGCACCTACATAGGTATAATCTAATTCATTTTGAGCATTTCTTGCTTCTTCTTTGGAGCTGTATTCGTAAAGCGCAATTCTGTAACGGTCGCTGTCGTTTGTTGTGATAACTCTTGCTTGTGGAAACTGTCCACTAAGCTGTCTAACGGCTGCATCAGCATATTCTTGTGTTGAGTAACTTCCATAAATCAAATAAAACTTTCCACTTTCTAAGCCTGTATTAGCGCTAGAGTTTGCTCCATCTGCATCTGGATTTTCTTCGCCTCCTGTAAGTGTAGTTACGCCATTGTCAGTATTATCGGCTACATCTGCAGAAGTTTTTGTTGTTCCATTTTTCAAATCGTATTCAGGTTCTGCACCAGAACAATTTTCAAGGTCTTTTTCATCATCTTCTATTTCACCAAACCAAACAACAGTTACATTTTTATATTGTCCGATTCCAACAGCAGCCCAATCTTTGTCAGCATAACGACCTGAGTTTTTGAGAATATCTGAATAAAAAGAACTTCCCTTCCAAAGCTCCATAATTCGTTTGGGTTCGCTTCCTCCATTATAAATAACTTCATAGGCTTTTCCACCGTATCCTGTGATTTCTTTAGGCTTGTCCCACATACAGGCTTGTTTTGTGTTATCTCTTTCACTAAAACAACAGGCATTCCAAAATCCTTTATCTGACCAACTTTGCATACTACAAGAATCTTTATCAATTCTATTATGATACAAATCTCTTGCATGTAGTTTGGCTACAAAAGTTAGTTTTTTGGATTTTTCTATTGTATGTGCTTCATTTTCGGCTCTATAACTATCAATCAAAGCATAAAGCTGTTGTTCGAAACCGTTCATACAAACATCTTCAGGAACACTGACTTGTTGTGCAGAAGCACTACTAGAAAAGGTAGATACAAACAGACAGAGTAAACCAAAAATAAAAGCTGTTTTTGTATAAAAATAATTTTTTATCATAATCTTAAAGAGTGATTAGTTTTTAGTGATGAGTATAGAATGAATTGCAAGTTGAGTCAGCCTTTCATTATTAATATTAATATTGAGTACTTGCTCTTAATTCAAAAAGTGTGCGTTTTATGCTAAAAATAGATATTGTTTCGACAAATTAGTAAAAATATACTTATGAATAAATGATAAAAGAGGTTTTGTGCTAAGATAGATTTGTTTTTTATATCAAAAAAAGAGTATTTTGCTTCTGTTTTTTTATCTAAAATAATTATATATTTACCGAGTGGAAATATTCATTCATCGATTAGCCTTTAGTTGGTATGTGTGGTTTTTTGCAAATGTAGCCTACTTATTTTTATCTTTATAAAATTCAAAATTAGTTTAAAACAGCCCTTTTAAGTCTTTTTTCAAGAAAAAATTGATTTTTACCCATAAATTTTACCTTTATTTGCTCGTTTGAAGTTAGTATTTGATTTGCTTATTCTATTGAATAGCGTGTAAGCGTTGTAATCAAAAAGGTATAGTTCTTGAAAGTTTGAGGGTAGTTCTTTTTTATTTATTCAAAATTTATAAAAATAAGCTAACTCAACATAAGCTAACTCAATACACAATTCTATCATTCTTACACTACTACTCTCATTTGATAATTTTACTCGTATGAATTACACTACTCCAACAAACGAAGATAAAAAGTTAGAAAGAAAACAACAAGACCTAGATTCTAATTTATCTTTTCAAGATACTAAACTTGATTCTTTTTCAGATTTACCAAATGAGAGTCCGATTGCATTCGACAAATCTTCTATTTTGCCTTTAGAAGAATTAGAAGTAAATTACGAGTGGGTTAGCTCAACCGATGAGTTTAATCAGAATAACACACAATTAAATGCCTCAGAAGATATTGATACAGAATCTGATTATCTTGACGAGTCGTTTGCTTTACCAAAAAAATCTTCCCTATCAAATATGAAATCCAAATCCAATTTACTTTTAGGAATTATACTCTCCTTAGTCGGGGCATTAGGAGCAGCCTATACATGGGGCAAAACTACAATGCTAATAGATGAATATATCGAACAACATCATTATGCTTTTATGGCAGTTTTGGTTGGGCTTTTAGCTGCTCTAGGAATGAGGTTTGGAGGAAGAGGGCATCGTCCTATCTTCGGAGTAATGGCTATTTTGATTACTATATTAGGTTTTTTTGTAGGAAATGCACTAGCTGCCGTTGAGCCGATTGTACAGAGTTTTCAGCTTTCTTATCTAGAAACTTTTACTACTTTTGATATATCTCACTTGTGGGGATTTTTGAAAGACCGTTTTGAATATGTGGATATTGCATTTTATGCCCTTGGAGTATTTTTTGCTTATTATTTTTCATTTACTAAGCCAAAACGTTTGTTTAGATAATTTGTAGAAAATAGACAAATGATATATTTTACTAATAAGCATTTTACTTTAGAGGTAGAATGCTTTTTTTTGTAAATTTGAACTTTGGCTAAACAAACAGAACAACACTATTTCCTTTATTTTTTTAGAAGAATCAAAAAACTAAAGCAACTTTAATTATTTCCCTTAATAACTCATTTCCTGTATTTTCTCATGTTATATTATTTATTTCGTTTTTTACGTGAACAGTTCGAGCTCTCTGGAGCTGGTCTTTTCCAGTACATTAGTTTTCGTGCTATGCTGGGTACTGTTTTGTCGCTCTTGATTAGTGTTGTTTTTGGCAAAAAAATTATTCGTTTTCTTCAGAAACAACAAATTGGAGAAACGGTCAGGGATTTAGGACTGAAAGGCGAAAATCTAAAAGCAGGAACACCTACAATGGGAGGAGTTATTATTTTGGCTGCAACGCTTATTCCTACACTTCTTTTGGCTCAACTTCATAATATTTATATTCTACTTTTACTTATTTCCACGGTTTGGTTGGGTATAATTGGTTTTATAGATGATTATATAAAGGTAATTCGTAAAAATAAAAGTGGGCTTTCTGGAAAGTTTAAAATCCTTGGGCAAGTAGGTATTGGTATTTTGATTGGAGTGGCAATGTATTATCATCCAGACGTTTTGATGCGAGAATTTAATACAGGTGTGAATGCTGCTGATGACTATACAACGTATGTAAATTCTGCTTTTACTGATATAAAATCTTTAAAAACGACAATTCCATTTATCAAAAATAATGAATTGGATTATAGAAGTCTTGTACCTGACTTTTTGGGAGAATATGGAGTGATTATTTTCTATATAATTGTAGTTACTTTTATTATTACAGCCGTTTCGAATGGTGCAAACTTAACAGATGGATTAGACGGACTAGCAGCAGGAACAACAGCAATTATTGCAACAGCTTTAAGTGTTTTTGCTTATGTTTCTGGTAATTTAATTTTTGCTGATTATCTCAATATTATGTATCTGCCCAATACAGGCGAAGTCGTGATTTTTTGTGCTGCTTTTATGGGGGCGTGTATTGGTTTTTTGTGGTACAATTCCTTCCCAGCACAGGTTTTTATGGGAGATACAGGAAGTTTGTCCCTCGGTGGAATTATTGCCGTTTTGGCAATTACACTACGAAAAGAACTTATGATTCCGATTCTTTGTGGGATATTTTTGATAGAAAATCTCTCGGTTGTGATGCAAGTAGCTTATTTTAAATATACCAAAAAGAGATTTGGAGAGGGCAGACGTATTTTTCTGATGTCACCTCTTCATCACCATTATCAAAAGAAAGGCTATCATGAGGTAAAAATTGTTACTCGTTTTTGGATTGTAGGAGTTTTGCTTGTAATTATTACTTTGGCAACTCTCAAAATACGATAAAAGAAAAGAAAAGTAATTTTATTAACTATTTTTGTAAAAATAAAATTCTGAAAATAAGTAACTTTGAACCATGTATTAAGTAATCGTACAAAATTAATGCATCTTATTTTTTGATGTAATAAATTGATAATCAATGCTTTATGTAATTATCAATTATCCATTTTAAATTAGCTTCGCTGCTTTGGCAGGTGTCCGTTTACTTACTGTTCTATTTCATTCATTAATAACTAACAATCAAACACTAATAATTAAAAATAATGATACTTGCTCTTTTTCGTTTTTTATTTCGTCTTCGGAGTTGGAAAATTGTTCGTAGTCAAGAAGTTACTCAAGAAATATTAGAACGTTGTGTTTTGATAGCTTCTCCTCATACTACCAACTGGGACGCAATTTATACGATTGCTTGGTTTGATATTGCAAAAATAAATTGGCGTTTTACTATTAAAAAAGAATGGATAAAGCCTCCTTTTGGTAAAATGCTATTGAATATGGGCGCAATAGGAATAGATAGAAGACCAAAAATAGTAGGAGAAGAACGTCCTTCTATGGTACAAGCTATGGCAAATCTTTTTACAGAAAATGAAAAACTAGCCGTTGTCTTTACACCTGAAGCTACACGAAATAAAGTAACCGAATGGAAAATGGGTTTTTATTACGCTGCCAAATTAGCAAATGTTCCGATTGTGTTGGGGTACTTGGATTATCAAAAAAGAGAAGCAGGAGTTACCAAATTTATTATACCTAGTGATGATATGGAAGCTGACTTAAAAGAAATAATGGATTTTTATAAAGACAAAAAAGGAAAGTATCCAGAAAAATTTTCTGTAGATTTGAGGTATGTTTAGACTACTTTTTTAAAAGAACACAGATTTGACTAATAAAACGGATTGGAAGACAAACTCTACTTTTATAAGAACACTAATTTTACGAATTACACAGATTAAAATACAAATTATATTTTTTAAAAAATAGTTTTTTACAATTATATACATTTTGCAAAGTCTATTAAAAAAGCCTATCAAAAGCAATAGTTAGTTTTTGATAGGCTTTTTATAAATCCAATTTTGTAAGAAATTATCCCACACTTCCTTCTAAAGAAAGAGCTAATAATTTTTGTATTTCTACAGTAGATTCCATTCTCAACATCATAAAAAAGTAAAATTATTGATTGTTTTTGTGGCTACTTTTTATTAATTTGAAACATCTTGAACTTTATCTAACTACTATTTTCTTCTACTACTGCTTTGAAACAGGTTTATTATATAGATTTATATGTAAATATTTTCGACACTTCTATTTTTAGGTTGAAAAAATATACAGCTAGTTTTATAGTATTATTGTTTTTTTTAGGTATTTATTCTTCTGCATTTTCACAATCTGTACCTTCCATTATATTAAAAGAGGCTAATAAAGAATATAACATTACAAGTAAAATTGGTTTACTTGAAGAAAAAATGGGAGTGAAACAAAGTATAGAAGTTATACAAAAAGCTGACTTCAAAGTATCAGAAAAAGAATTGATAACTCTAAACAATGGATTAAATGTATTGTGGTTCAAGATTCCTTTTCAAAATAATTCTACTAAAACAGAATGGTACTTAGAGGTAGGAGATGGACTTGTGGATATTGAGGTTTTTATACCAAAAGAAAATAACTCATCTAGTTTTGAAAAAATAAATTTAGGTTATTCCTTGCCTTTTAAAGATCGAATAATTCAGACAGATAGATTTATAATTCCTCTTAATCTTCCTAAAAACCAAGAAACTACGATTTATTTGCGCTTAGAAAGTAATTATTTCCATGCTCCTATTCATATTGCACCCATAACTTATTATTTAGAAAGAGATCATAATATAGATATAGCTGAAGGAATGTATTATGGATTTGTTGTGGTTATGTTTTTCTATAACTTTTTTATTTTTCTCAGACTGAGAGAGCGAGGTTATGTTTATTATGTAGCTTATCTTGTGTTTTTTGGCTTGGCTATGGCACAATTACGCACTCATGGATTTGAATTTTTATGGTCTGATTTGCCCGAATTAAATAAATATAATCCTGTTCTTTATTCCTTATCAGGTATTTTTGCAGGTTTATTTTTGATAGACTTTCTTGATACTAAAAAGAATTCTCGTTTCTTTCATATTATTTTGTATGTAATAACTGTCATTTTTGCTTTAGGTGGTTTGGCAAGTATTATTGGTTTTAAGGGAATAGCTACTTTTATTATCCAAGCTATAGGAGCTGTTTCTACTTTAAATGCATTAGCTGCTGCTATTTTTGTATATTATAAAGGTTATAAACCTGCCAAATATATTATTTTGGCTTGGACTTTTTACCTTTTAGGTGTTTTATTATTTGTTTTGGCAGGAGCTAGTATTATTCCTTATAATAGTTTTACCTCTAGTAGTATTCTATTTGGTTCTGCAATAGAAATGGTATTGCTTTCTGTTGCATTAGCAGATAAGATAGATTTTTACAAGAAAAAACAAGCTGAACTACAAACACAAATGTATCATAAATCAGAGGAACATAGAAAATTTATTGAAACGCAAAATAAAAGACTAGAAGAACGAGTGGTAGAACGTACCGAAGAGTTACATGTAGTAAATGAAGAACTTTCTGTAAATCTTGATCGATTGAATGAACAAAATATTATTATACAACAAAAAAATCAAGATATTACAGCCAGTATCACGTATGCAAAGCGCATACAACAGGCTATGTTGCCTAGTTTGGATGAGATTTCAAGTGTCTTTAAAAATTCGTTTGTGTTTTTTAAGCCTAGAGACATTGTTTCTGGAGATTTTTATTATTTTAAACAGATAAATAAGAAGGTAATATTGGGGGCAATTGATTGTACAGGTCATGGTGTTCCAGGTGCTTTTATGTCTTTAATTGGAAATGATTTATTGAATGAAATTGTTGAGTCAAAGTCAGTTACGAGAGCATCTCATATTTTGGATAAGTTAGATGAAGGAATCGTAAAAGTTTTACGACAAAACGATACTCAAATACGAGATGGAATGGACGCAGCTTTTTGTGTTTATGATATGGAAGAGCAAACCGTAGAATATGCAGGAGCAAAAAACCCTCTTATTTATATACAAAATGGAGAACTCAAAAGAATAAAAGGAGATAAACATTCTATTGGAGGAAATCTTATTAAAAATCAAACTACCCATCGACCATTTCTGACCCATACTATTCCAATAGAAGATAATACAAGTTTTTATTTATTTTCTGATGGGTTTCAAGACCAATTTGGAGGAGATAAGGATAGAAAGTTTACAACGAAAAGATTTAGAGAAACGCTATTAGAAGCCTCAAAACTTCCTTTTTCAGAACAAGAAAACTTCTTAGAAAATACTCTCAAAAATTGGATAGGAGATAACCGACAAATTGATGATATTTTAGTGATTGGTTTTACTATTTCTAAATAACTAGATTTCAAATAGTTTCAAAATCAAAAAATCCTATCAAAAATAATTCTGATAGGATTCTTTCATAAATAGGATTCTTTAATCAATTTTAGTATAAAAATTACCCAACACTTCCTTCTAAAGAAAGGGCTAATAATTTTTGTGCTTCTACGGCAAATTCCATTGGTAATTTATTCAAAACTTCTTTACAATAGCCATTTACAATAAGTGCAACAGCTTTTTCAGAGTCAATTCCTCTTTGATTACAATAGAAAATTTGGTCTTCTCCAATTTTTGAAGTAGTAGCTTCGTGTTCGATTTGTGCGCTGCTATTTTCTGCATTTATATACGGAAAAGTATGCGCTCCACACAAGTCGCCAATCAAAAGCGAATCACATTGAGAAAAATTACGTGCATTTATAGCTCGTTTCATAATATCCACCGAACCACGATATGAGTTTTGACTGTAACCAGCAGAAATACCTTTCGAAACAATACGACTTCTTGTATTTTTGCCAATATGAATCATTTTTGTTCCTGTATCTGCTTGTTGGTAATTTTTAGTAACAGCAACAGAATAAAATTCTCCCATTGAATTATTGCCTTTTAAGATACAAGACGGATATTTCCATGTAATTGCTGAGCCTGTTTCTACCTGTGTCCAAGAAATTTTGGAATCATCTCCAAAACAAATTCCTCGTTTGGTTACGAAATTATAAATTCCACCTTTTCCATTTTTATCACCTGGATACCAATTTTGAACAGTTGAGTATTTTACTTCTGATTTTTTGTGAGCAAAAATCTCTACTACGGCAGCGTGAAGTTGGTTTTCATCTCGTTGAGGAGCAGTACACCCTTCTAAATAACTGACATAAGAGCCTTCTTCTGCAACAATCAAAGTCCTTTCAAACTGTCCTGTGTTGGCTTCATTGATTCTAAAATAAGTTGATAATTCCATTGGCGAACGAACACCTTTGGGAATATAACAAAAAGAACCATCACTAAATACAGCCGAATTCAAGGCAGAAAAATAATTATCACTCACAGGAACAACCGAACCCAAATATTTTTTGACAAGCTCTGGGTATTCTTTAACGGCTTCACTAAACGAACAAAAAATAATTCCTAGTTCGGCAAGTTTCGCCTTGAAAGTAGTGGCTACCGAAACGCTATCCATAACAACATCGACAGCTATACCAGAAAGGCGTTTTTGTTCTGTTAAAGAAATTCCCAATTTATCAAAAGTAGCCAAAAGTTCTGGGTCTATTTCGTCAAGACTGTTTACTTGAGGTTTCTTTTTAGGAGCAGCGTAATAAATAATTTCTTGAAAATCTATTTCAGGCATTTTTAAGTTTGCCCACTTCGGAGTTGGCATAGATTGCCATTTTTTGAAAGCCTCCAAACGCCATTCCAAAAGCCATTCAGGTTCATTTTTCTTTGCAGAAATGAATCTAACGGTGTCTTCTGTAAGACCTTTAATTGCTTTATCTGATTCTATATTTGAAACAAATCCGTATTTATAATCCGAATTTGTGATGTCTTCTAAAAGTTCTTGCTCGGTTTGTTTTGCTTCTGCCATAATTTTTTTTGGGTAAGTAGCAGTTTTGGTGTTACTAGCTGGTTTAAACTACCTTGTTTGTAATTAGTCTAAATAATTTTGATACTGCAAAAATATAACAAAAAATTGAGATAAAGGTTTTATAAACTTTATTTTTTTGCAAAAAGATTTATTTTTCTTGAAAATTTGTGTGTTTTTAGCTTAGACTAAAGTCTAAGGTACGTTTTTCTCATGCTAAAGCGTAAGCTACAGTAAAACGACTTCTTCTATAATTCTTTTTCCAAAATGAGAATTGACACGATAAATAATTGATGTTTTTTGCATCAATAATTCATATCTCAAAGTAGGTTGAGAAACACGAATAAATATTTTTTTGTTTCTTATTTCTACTTTTTCGGTCTGCTGTGCTACAAAATCGCCTACAATTTTTGCCCAATCTACTTTCAATCTATTGCTTTCATACTTTACACTCCATTTTTGAGCGTCTAAAAATGCTTTCAATGCTTCCCCAATTGGTTTTGGGTCAGGTGTTTTTCTTGTAGGAAGTTTGTTATAGTCTTTGTCGTACATTTTGAGCCAATTTAGATTTTAGAAGTATGAAGTTAGAAGTAATGCAAAATCAGAATTACACAGATTACTTTCTTAGGAAGAAGAAATTTAAGTGAATTGCTATTTTAATCTGATAGTTAGTTTAATCGCATCTAATTTGGACATTTTTTGGTTTTTAGCTGCGTAGCTGCTTAATATTGTCATTTTTAGTAGGGCGAAACTTCAATATTACGCAGCTACACGGCTTTTTTATAGGTAAGAAATTATATTTCTACCAATATTACACTACTCCGTAGCTAAATTTCCTTGAATAAACGTGAAAACCCTCATTTTTTGGAGCGATTAACCTATCTGATAGTCAATAATTTTAAATAAAGATACGAAAAATATAAGTCAAAAATCATATCATTTCATATTCTCAATTACTTCATTTTTGAGAGGTGAATAATCTTCTTTTTCTTTTCCATCTACCAAAATTTTATCAAAATAACACTTTATTCCTGTTGCTTGCTCTGAATTTTCTGTATTCTGAATATGAAAATGCAAATGAGGTTCGGAAGAATTACCTGAATTTCCACAAAGACCTAACAATTCTCCTTGTTTTACTTTTTGTCCCTGTTTTACTTTGATAGAATTTTGTTTGAAGTGAGCAAAAAACAAATATTCATCGTTGGGAGTCTTTATGATAACTGTATTTCCTGAAACAAACATCGTATTCATCTGTCCTATTTTGTTATCTTTTACTCCATCTACTGACAAAACAACTTCTCCATCACAAGGAGCAAAAATTTCTTTTCCAAAAGCATAATAATCTTCATTTGTTTGTCCATCTGTTTTATAGCTTTTTCCTTCTTTCTGAATTACCAAATCAAACGCATTTTTTTGTGATTGACTTACTACATGATAATTTTGTTCTTCATTATCTCCTCCCCAAAATACATTCCATTGCCCCTCAAAAGGTAAAATGAGTTTTGTTTTGTTGCGCTTTGGCTTTGGTAAATCTGTTTTTTCTTCGAAAGGCTTAATGAATAATCCATTTATTTTTCCTTCGTTATCTACAGAAATATTCAATCCTAAAATAGCTCTTTCAAAATTGGTTTTATAAACAGCATACGTTCCATTATCATATCTAGAAAACTCTCGTTTTGTTATCTTTCCGACTTGTGTAAATAACCCTGAAAAAAACTCTGTACTTCTGTCTAAAGGTAAAGCACCTTTCATTCCTACTCCATACATTTCAAAAATGCTGTCATAATCAGAATTATTATAATGTTTTTCGAATTCTTGAGCAGCTTTTTGATAAAGTTTGCCCTCTAATCCTTGGTTGATTTGTGAAAAAGAACTTGACACAATAGAGAAGTAAAATAGAATGAACGAAATTAGAGAAACAGTTTTCATAAAATTAGTGTTATAAATTGAATTTTTTTAACAAAAAAAGCACAAACAAATGTGCTTTTAAATCTTATTCAAAAATAACTAAAAAATTATTCTAAACTAATAACTAATTCTACTCTAGGCGCTTTTGGTGGAATTTGTGTCAAAATTAATTCTTCTTTATCTGTATTATTTTCGTTTTTCTTCTGATTTTGGTCTTTTATAGTTTGTTCCAAAACGGCATCATCTAATTTTTCGCTCATTCCATAAACGATATAGTGAAATTTACTTTTGTCATCTACACGTCTTTTTAGATATTTATAAACTTGCTTGGTTCGTTTTGCAGACATTTTGAGGCGACTTTCTGAATCATCTTGTGCCTCTTTATCTTCTGAATAGGTTCGTCCAAAAATTTCTATGGCTAATCTTGGGTCATTATTTAGAAATGTAGCTACTTGTTTTAATTTGCCTTTTTGTTCTCTAGTAAGTCGTTTTGCACTTTTTCCATCAAAAACGACAAAATGAGTTACGATAGTTTTTTGATTTTCTTTTTCAGAAGTAGAAATACTTTTTGCTTCTGTGTAATAGGTGTTTCCTGTGCTTTGTCTAGCATAAAATTCGTCTATATATTCCCAAGAACCATGTGAAAAGCTCTCTTTAATTTTATCAAAGATAGGTTTGAAGTTATCTGTTGGTTCTAGTTGAGAAGAAACATATTGCACAGATGTTTTTGGAGAAATTTCATTTACTGTAATACGTTCCAAACTATCAAAAGCATCAACATTTCCTTTTGCCATTGTATAATCTATGAGTTCTCTCAATACTTCAAATCTATCTTTATCGTAATTGTGCAGAGCTGCCGAATCGTAATAATTAGTTAGGTTTTGGGAGCGAGTTTCAAAAAAATTATGTTGTCCTATTTGCTGCTCCAAAAGCATAATAGGTTCGAAAATAATATCCCTATTTAGTTCATAAATGAAAGTTTGGGGAGGAATAAAAATAACAATGACATAAGGGCGAAAACCTTCTACTTGAATACTAATTTCGTAACGCTCATCAGGCAAAAGAAACATAAAATAACTTCCAGTAATGGTATCAGGCGAAAAAACTCGTTTTTGTTGTTCTTGTGTTCGAAGATTTCTGACAGTTAGATTGGCTACTAATTTTTCTTTTTGAGTAACAGTTTTGCTTTTTTGAGTTTCTATTTTTTTGAGTTGATAAGCGAATAATTTTCCTTTTACAATGGTAGAAGTAGGAGCTAATGAATTTGTATTTTCTGTATTTAGGTTTTTAGGGGAATCAAAATCTTGAGCAAATAAATAATTATTTACTGCAAAGGTTGCTATTAAGACAAAGAAAAAGGGAACAAAAAAAATATTTTTGCTCATTTTTATTTTATCTACAAATAAATGAAATGAATAATTTGAGGTTGCTTTGTGCTTGTTTCCCATCTTGTTTCTCCTACGTTTTCTCGCTAAATTATTAAAAATTCTATTCGAACTGTTTTTTTGAGTTAGGTCAAAATTTTCTATTGTTCTTGTACTTCAAAACCTCTATCTATTCGATACGCTTAAAAGTAGTTTTTAAATTTATAGAAAAACGTACAAAAACCGAACCTCCCACTATTAACATAATGAGAAATTCGGTAAATCTATTCTTTTTGACGATAAAAACAAATTATAATTTATTTTTATTTTCCATCAGCAGATACTTTCAAGATAAGCATATCTACATTTTTGGTGTCCATATTTTCATTTGTATAACCAACCAAAACAAAACCTCCGTCATCAGTCATTGCACCTGCTTTAGCTACTTGGTCTTTTTCTCCTCCTAGTGTTCTTGTCCAAATTTCGTTTCCTTTTGCATCTAATTTATTTATCATAATTTCATTAGAAAGCACACTAACATTGTTTCCATACTCATCAGCTTTGTAAATATCAGTATAACCAATCAAGATAATTTCGGAATTAGTAGTAACCAAAATATCAAATGTTTCGTCTGTACTTAATCCACCAAAATTTTTGTCCCAAATTTTCTTTCCGTTTTTGTCTGTACAGACTACCCATGCATCGTGGCTTCCCTCTGCATAGGTATAAGAATACCCAGCAATTAGGATATTTCCAGAAGGCATTACTTTTACTACATTTGCCATTTCATTATCTCCACCACCGTAGGTTTTTTCCCATTTTTTTGTTCCTTTTTTATCTACGTGTATCAAAAGCATATCCCATTTTGTCATCATTTCGCCTTCTACATGACCAGCAATTAAATAACCGTCTTCTGTTTTGGCTAATGATTTTCCTTGTTCGCTGCTTTTTCCTCCAAAACTTTTTTTCCAAATTGTTTCTCCTTTGTCATCAATCTCTAATAGTATAATATCGCTTTTTCCTGTTTCGATAGGAATACTATTCATTAATATCATATAATTTCCTTCATCAGTAGGAACAATGCTATAAATTTCATCTATACTTTGATTAGAACCAAATGTTTTGTCCCAAATACGAACTCCTTTTGCATCAGTACGAACTATCCAGCCATCTTTTATATCCGAACCTGCGCCATAGGAGTCTGAATAACCTGCAAAAATAAAACCTCCGTCGGCAGTTTCTAACCCTGCATATCCCTCTTCACTTTCTTCTGCACCATAGTTTTTATTCCAAAGAATATTTCCACTTGCATCTACTTTTATAGCACTTATATTCATATCACCTGCGCCATACGAGTCTGTACGACCTAAAAGTACAAAGTTTCCGTCTTTACATTTTATGACAGTATTGGCAGCATCAAAACCTTTATCTCCTATTGATTTGTAAGCAAGTTTATTTGTCCTATTATAAGAAGCTATGACAGAATTACTAGTAGTAGAATTATCAAGATTTTTGGTAGGCTTTAGAAAAGGAGCAGAAAATGAAACAGTAGAACTGATAGATAAGGCTGCTGCAAGACAGAGAGTTAAGATTTTCATACGCTAAGGCTATAATTTTTATTTTTTGATAATTAAAAGCAAACAGAAAAAGGCGATTTAGTATTTCTGCTTTAATTATGAATGTGATACTTGTATAAACTTGGTTACATAAGATTAAAAAATAGTCATTCATTGTTTGTACTCGCACTCGTTTAGCAAATTTGCAATAAGTGTGCCTACTTCTGAGATAAAGCACTCCACAATTTAGCATAAAATCATTAACTAACTAAATAGAGGCTTAATTTTACCTTAAATCTGATAAAAAGATAATTTTATAGCAAAATTATTCAATAAATTTTAGTCAGCTTATTATTATGATTTTGTTAATATATTCTACTCTACCCTACTAAAAAGGTAAATTTTGCATAAAAAAAAAGAAAAGTATATTTTTGAAGTGTCTAATCATCAAACTTATACTTTTCT
>PFKD01000145.1 GCA_002784125.1 Flexibacter sp. CG_4_10_14_3_um_filter_32_15 | reverse complement strand
TTGCAAAGTTAAAAACTAGCTTGATTTGCTTTAAACGAGTACATTTTTTTTTCGTGCGTTTACCCTATAATTAAACAAAAAATCCTAGCATAAATTAAATTACACTAGGATTGATTTTATAAAAATAGCAATCGTTTTTATTGCTTTTTTATTTTAATTAATTTGTCTGCTGGTGGACGCAACGGAACACAGAAACCAATGCTAAACATAGCTCCTTGATTCGTAATTTTGTAGTTGTTATTAAATCCATTAGTAGCAGCATCTTGTATAACTTGAGTCGTTTCTTCTGGAATATCAAAAGGGTCAGTTGCATTTTGTACTGTATTGACAGCCGAAATATAATCACTTAATCCTACTGAATTTTCTTTTGGTTTTTCAGCAACATTCATAAGACCATAGTATGCACGAGCTTCCAAGGTAAGATATAAATAAGGAGTAAGTCCGACCAAATAACTAAAACCAAAATTAGCTCCCAAATCTACTTGACGAGTAGCCAAAGGTTGTACATTTTCAGTACCTTTTGCAGCGCTTCCTATGGATAAACGTGCAGAAGGTCCTGCTATGATATAAAAATGATTTGGACTACTTGCTTTTATACGAAGTTGTAACATAGGGTCAAACGAAAAATAATGCAAGCTATAATTCTGACGCTGATTAAAATTGATTGTATCTACTCTTCCCATCTGTACGTAGTTGAGTTCCATACGAAGTCCAATCGTTTTGGTAAATTCTTTTCCTGCAAAAAGGCCAAATTGCCCTCCTACACGAACTTTACCAGCATTTGACTCCGAAATCACACTAAGTTGTCCAGTTGTATCGGTTTGAATTCTATCAAAGGAAATGGGCGCACGAGCGACAGACAGACCTCCCTTAAAACCTGAATAAGAAAATCCTTGTGCTTGTAGTTGGGTTAAGGCAAAGCAAAAAAGGAGAGAAAGAAAAAATGTTTTTTTCATACTAATAGTCATAACTAAATTTATATAGGATTTGAAATTTCTTTTTTTGTTCAGCGTACTGATTTTGAATATCTATTTTTAATACAACTAATTCTAATAGAAACTAGCTAGAATAGTAAAGTATGCCAAAAATAAGCAATACTCGCTAATAAAACGAGAGAATCTTAAAAAAATTGAATGAACCACTTATTTTGTTATCATTTTATCTTCACTTCTCCTTATTTATTTTGCTATTTTTTGGAAATGGTGTAGATATACATTTTATTTTTGATAATTTGATAGCATTTCGAATTAAATTCAAAAAAGTAATTTATGGGTTGTTCTGTATTTTGTTGAATTTGATTTGGTAAAATTAGTTCTTCTATACTTTTATCATAAAGTCCTTTTTTGATGACTTTATTCTTGTCTGTAATAAAAATAAAATCTTTTTCGAAGGAAATAGCATTCCAATTTGGGTATTCTAAGACTGTTTTATAACTACCAAAATTATCAAAAATAAGAATTCCTTGTTCTCTTACACCCAAAAAAATCTGTCCTTGATAAAATTGCAAGTAAGAAATAGGATAGTCTTCATCTTTCAAAATTAATCCCAAAGGCGTTTGCGATAGAATTTGTTTGTTCATGACATCGTAATTCTTCAAACTAAAATCAGATTCATCAAAAAACCAAAGTGTATTGTTGGGAGATGGTGCAAGCAAACGCACAAAACCAATTTCTCCATAATTATTACTCTCTATTTTTTCAGAAATTTTGTAATGTTCTATTTCTGTTAGAAAGCGATTCAAAACAACCCATTCTTGCAATTCTTGATAAAAAACAAAGATTTGATTTGGATTTTGTGTAATGAAATTGGTCGGAACAAGAGAAGAAGAAGGCGAAAAAACAAGCTCTACATTGCCCAAACTATCCAAACGCTGAATAACTCCTTTTTTATCACAAACATAAATTTTTCCATACGAATCAATATTACTCAAAATAATTTCATTTTCAAAGTAACTATTTTTCTGAAGAATCAAAGTATCATTTTGAGCAAAAACGAAACTAGAAAAATAGGAAGCTAGAAAAAGTAAAGTTAGTAAAAGTGTGTTTTTCATTTTTTAATTAATTTTAGCTACAAACTTCCCTCCCAAGCAAAATAATAAAGACAAGGAACAAGCCAAGAAAGTACCCAAAAGAGTAAAGTGATTTTTTGGTATTTATTCCAGAATGGAGAATAATCGGTATTTAGTCTGTTTTTTACGGCTACAAAAATTAATTTATTGATTAAAAAAAGACCTAAGAAAAATAGATTAAAGAAAATTATATAACCAATATAATTGTATTTCTGAAAGAAAATATCAAACAAACACAAATGCGAAGGCAAACCATAAATATATTTTACAAAAAAGAATTTTAAGACATAAACACTCAAAATAATGTAAATAATACCATTTAAAAAGAGGAGTAAAGTAGAGAAAGTAGTTTTTCTAGTAGCGTTTTTTGATTTATGGGATTTGTTATTTTTAAATAAATCAAAAATCAAATAAACTCCTAGAATACTTCCTGTCAGAATCCAAGCAAAAATTCCTTCATTGAGAAATGTAGAAGAATTAAGAAAATTAGTACCATCTATTTCTTGACTAAAAAAATTCACACTACAACACGTCGCAATCAAATCTGGATTTATATTCCAAAAATAAAGTAACATCAAAACAAGTTCGGTACTAACACACAAAAAAGCAGGAAAAACTAAATAATATTTTTGAGGTGTAAGAGGATAAGTAGGTTCTTTTTTATCCAAAAAATGCAAAAACAAAAAACTACTATAAACAAATAAACTTCCTATCTTAAAATATAAAAGTGGATAACCAAACTGATTAGCTTCTAATGCACCTGTGGCACACATTGCACCACGCAAAAGCGACGGAATATGTTCATTAATGGTAACCAAAAAGGCAATCAATGAAAAACTTTGAAATAAAAGTACCAATTCTAAAACAGCACCTACTAAAAATGTACGTCTTTCAAGATTAATTTGTGTTTCGTCGTTACTTGAAATATTCCAATTTTTGATAATCTTAAAAACAGTTATCAAAATCATAAAAAGTAAAAAAAAACAGCAGCTTTGTGCCAACAGTTGAGCAATTATCCACGTATCGGTCATGATTTTTTATTTAGTTACTTTTTTTATCAAAAATACAAAAATTAAATGTTGGCTTTTGATTGAAATTGTTAAAACTCGTTTTTTATCCTTTTTTATCAAAATTTTAACTATTCAGTCGTTTGAGAATATCTATTTTTGCCAATTCAGAAACCTGACTTTATCAAAAACTTTTAAATTATAGTCATGAAAACTACCAAATTTACCTTCTTGTTTTTTATATTTTTTCTAGCGTTTGTTTTTTTTAGTAATGAGGCTTTTTCACAAATTGATTCAGAAAAGCAAGATTATTACCTAACACTCAATAAACCAGGAGGAAAAAAAACGTATTCGATTTTATATAGGCGACGAGCTAAAATTCAAATTAAAAGACGAAAAATTTAAACGAACAGCTACAGTTACAGCTATTGATTCGAATTCAGTAACTATAAACGGAGTAGCAAAAATTCCTTTAGAAGATTTCAGAATGATTCAAGTGAAAAGAAAAAGAACTTTAAGTACTATTCGTCAGGGTGGAACAAGTGGAGGACTTTTATTTATCGCTTTAGGGACTGTAAATACTTTACTAAGCGTAAATGGATCGCCAGCCATGATATATGGTGGTGCTATTACGTTGGTATCGGTGCAATTTCTTAGACTATTTGAAAATCGAAAATATAAGCTCAACTCGTATCGTTATTTGCGAACTATACCTCATTGGGAAGGTTTAGATTTAGAGAAAAAAAAGAGTTATTAAGCATAAATCAGAATAAAAAATGCAATTTTGTAGCAGTAAGGTTCAATAAATTTCACTTTTGTTTGTTTTGATGCTATTTCGTTTGACTTTTTTAAGGAAATAGATTATGAAATTTGGCTTTAATTTGCGTTATTCGAAAAGATTTTTTGAGAAATCAAGAATTCAAATAAACAACAAACACACAAATTATTTGCATTTTATTCTAAAATAATAACTTACATTACTTCAACCTGCTCTTTGTGAACGAATTCCAATCTCTTTTAAAAAAATATACAAACGAATACTCACGCTTCTTGAGTGTTGATGGTGCGCTTATTCATTATCGAATTGAGGGCGAAGGTGAGCCTCTTCTTTTACTGCATGGGGCTTTTTCTTCTTTACATACTTTTGAAGAATGGACAAAACGGCTTTCCAAAAAATATAAAATTATACGTTTGGATTTACCTGGTTTTGCCCTTACAGGAACAGTTCCTGATGACGATTATTCGATGAAAAGACATCTACATTATCTCAATCGTTTTATGGAAATATTGGGTATTAAGCAATTTTATTTAGGTGGAAGCTCTTTAGGTGGTTGGGTGTCATGGGAATATGCTCTTGCTTACCCTAAAAAAGTAAAAAAGCTGATTTTGATAGATGCAGCTGGTTTTTTAGATGCTCAAAGTATTCCATTACCTTTCAAAATGGCTCGTACTCCTTTCTTTGGTCGTGTAATAAAATATGTTATTCAGCATAATGTTTTGGAGCAGTTTGTAAGAGAAGTTTATTACAATCAGTCCAAAATTACACCCCAAATGATAGAGCGTTATTACGAACTCTTTACTAGAGAGGGCAATCCAGAAGCATTTTTATTACTCGTAAATAACAAGCATAAAGAAAATACAAAAAGCCTCAAAAATTTGTCTATGCCTGTTTTGATTATGTGGGGACGTGAAGATCGTTGGATTCCTGTACGTAATGCACATCGTTTTCATGAGCTTATTCCACAAAATAGAATGCTGATTTATGATCGTGTGGGACACTTACCAATGGAAGAAGTTCCTGTTCAGACAAGTAAAGCTGTTGTTAAGTTTTTGAGTGAGGAGTTTTGAGAAATAAAGAACTGAATTTATTTTTTACTGAAATTCGCAACTAAACTAAACAAAATCTTAAAAACTTACGTTCAAAAATAGATTGTGAAATTGTAAATCTGTAAATTTGCACCATCTAATAAAACCTTATTCTATTTAATTAGTATAATCACTATAATCACCATGAATCGTAGTAAAGAAGCTCCTTTTTGCAAACTATTTTTTGCATAATTGATAGCAATTCATTTTCTTAGTAACATTATTACAATAAGAATGGCAAAACTATACATTGTATTTGATTAATGTCTAGTTGAAAATTCATTTAAAAAATTCTCACAAAAAATATATATAATTCCAAACATGGCAGACATAAACGTAAACTTTATACACCCAACAGACGGACGCATGATTAGTGCAACTTTAGACGACACAATGAGCGTACAAGAAATTATAGGCGAACTTATTACACACGATTTTATCAAAAATAGTCAGCAAGGATATAATCTTGCCATAAAAGGAGGAACACGTATGCTTAACCACCAAACACTAGGGCAAGCAGGAATTACACACGGAACGACTTTTAGAGTAATACCAGCAACTGATGCAGGAAAATAAATTTAGACCTGCCAAAGCAGCGAAGCTAATTCTGATTTTAGAAGTAATAAATTCATAACTTAGAAGTATAAATTAAAAATAAAATTCAGAATTGCTAAGAAACTACTCATACACAAAAAAAATATTAACCATCAAGTTATACAATCATTGAAATTAACTGATAACTGTATGACTGATTACTGATAACTGAAAAAATGGCTACTCCTCAAGAAATACGAAATCGTCGTTTGGCGAATGATTATAAAGAAATGGAAAATATTAGTGGTTCATTGCTTTCCTTTGAGCCACTTGTAGGCAATGTGCCTTATGTAGAAGAATACGAAGTAACAATTTTTGTACGAAGTATTTTGGATACACAACCTACTTATCGTAATCAACACAAACTCAAAATTACACTTCCAGAAGCCTATCCACAAGCTCCACCACAATTAGAACTGCTTGATGAGCCTTTCGTTTATCATCCAAACTGGTTTAAAAATGGACGTTGGTGCTATGGAACTTGGGAAATGTCAGAAGGTTTGGGAAGGCACATGATTCGAATGATTCGTACTCTTCAATACGATATGGAAATTACGAACGAACATAGCCCAGCTAATGAAGAAGCTCGTAATTGGTATCTACGTATGCGAAATAGTGGTATTTTCCCTTGTGATAAACAAGAAATGCCTGACCCAACAAAAGAACGTGCTGCCAAGAAAACTTCTGGATTCAAAATCACAGGTTTTGGGACAGATACAACGGCACAACAAGAAATTCAAACAAACCAACCTGCAAAAGAAGATAAAAGAGGTGGGTTCAGAATTCACTAAACTTACACGTAACGCAGACTCAATTCTGCGTTTTGTTTTTGTAATTATTCTATATTTTTTTGTGTAAAATGGAAGTAAATCGGCTTGATAAAATAGAATTAGACAAACTCAAATACCCAATTGGCAATTTTGAGAAACCAACAACCAAAAATATAGAAGAAAGCAAAGATTTGGTTTTGGACTGGAAAAATGATATTGATTTTTTTCCTATGCGACTAAAAAAAGTACTTTTTGATTTGAATGAAGAAGAACTAAACTGGAAATATCGCCCTCAAGGCTGGACAATCAAAGAAGTAGCTCATCATTATTCGGACAGTCATACCAATGCGCTTATTCGTTTCAAACTCACCCTTACAGAAGAAGAACCGACCATAAAACCGTATTTGGAATCAAAATGGGCAGAATTACAAGACATGACTTTACCTGTTGAAGTTTCTATTTCTATTTTGGAAGGAATACATCAAAAGCTAAATATAATTATTGAATCTTTATCAGAATCAGATTTAGAAAGACGTTTTTTCCACCCAAAACATCAGGTTTATTTTACGCTTTTTGAGCTTGTTGCAACTTATGCTTGGCATTCGAATCATCATTTGGCACATATCAAACAAGCTATTGAATCAAAAGGAAAGTATTGAAAATCTATATTTTAAACAGGGTTAAAACCCTGTTCAATTCAATAAAGTCAAACTACTAAACATCGTAATTCGTAATTTTTAATTCGTAATTGAACAGCAAATGTTTAAAATCACAAAAGAAACTCCTCCTTATTTTCCCAAAAAAGCTGAAACTATGCCTTTTTGGGAATCTTTTTTTGAAAAAAATTTAAAAGCTTTCTTTCAAGACAAACCTATTTTAGATTCTATTTTTGTTCACAAAGAAGCCTTTGAAGTTATCAAAAATCATATTGGTTTTGGAAAAGATACAGAAGATAATCAAGTCGAACAAGGAGGTTTACTTTTTGGAGAAGTAATAGAATACAAAAATGAAGATAGTGAAGAAAACAAAACTAAATTTATAGGAATTGTTAATTATGCGCTGGCTGCCAAAACGGCTGAGGGTTCGATGCGTCATTTACATTTTAATCATGCTACTTGGCATTCTCTTTTAGAAGAACACGAAAAAATTGAAGAAAAAGAATCTAAAAAACAGCTTATCGGTTGGTATCACACGCACCCAAAACATTTACAAGTTTATTTTTCTCATATTGATAAAGAAAATCATCTCACTTTTTTTGATGCAGATTGGCATTTTGGTTTGGTTTTGAATCCACAACGAGAAGAAATAAAATGTTTTTTGGGCAATGAATTTGATGAAGTTTTGTGTATTTTGGAGTAAAGAATACCATACCCTACTATTTTGTAACTGATTTTTGTTAAGGATTGCTAGGATTTAAAATACATATCAATACGAATACTTTTTAATAAAAAGTCCTAAAAACTTTACCCTTCAAACTATTTTCCAAACCAATAAAGGGTGAGTTTTTAGATTTCGAGACGTTCATTTTTTTGTCAAAAATCCATTCTTCATTTGGATAAAAAACTGTCAAATTTGCTTTTTCTCCTTCTTTGATTTGAGGTTGTTTTAATTTTAAAATTTGCCTTGGGTTAGTTGTAATTTTTTGGATTAATGCTTCTAAACTCAAGTGTTTTTCAGTCTGTTTTCTCATTGTAGCAAAAGCTGTTTGAAAATTTATCATTCCAAAATCTGCCAAATCAAATTCTAATTTTTTGGCTTCTTCATCGTGTGGAATATGATTCGAAACAACAACATCAATCGTATTATCTTTCAAGCCTTCCAAAAGTCCATTTTTGTCATTTTGAGTACGCAAAGGAGGAAAAACTTTCAAAAAGGTATCAAAAATAAAGTTATCTTTTTCCAAATCTTCATCTAAAAAAGAAAGTTGATAAGCTGCTATATCACAGGTTACATTCAAACCTTCTTGTTTTGCTTTTCTAATAAGTTCAACACTTCTAGCCGTAGAAATAGTCGAAAAATGAATTTTTCCACCTGTATAACGCAAAATTTCTAAATCTCTTTGAATCATCATTTCTTCAGCAATGGAAGGCAAACCTTTCAAACCTAATCTTGTTGAAGTAATTCCTTCGTGCATGTGTCCATTCGAAAGGTTTTTATCAGAAGGAAGCTGCATGATAAGCCCATTAAATGCCTGTGCATATTGCAAAGCACGCAGCAAAACGCCAGTATGCAAAATATTTTTTAGTCCATCAGAAAAAGCAACTGCACCAGCTTTATGAAGGTCGTACATTTGGGTCATTTCCTGTCCTTCGGCATTGTGTGTAAGTGCTGCAATCGCCAAAAACTCTACTTTTGAATTTGTTTTTTTATTTTCTTGTTCTAAAAAATAAATATTTTCTTTGTTTTCTATTGTCGGTTTTGTGTTGGGCAAAATAGCCACCTGCGTAAAACCTCCCAAATTTGCTGATTTACTTGCACTCATCAATGTTTCTCTGTGTTCCATCCCCGGTTCAGGCACAAAAGCACGCATATCGCACCAACCTACTGAAACAAAAGCATTTTCACAATCTAATTTTTTATACTTGTTGGGAACTTCAATTTTTGAACTATACTTCTGAATATGAGTAATTTTTCCATTATTAATTCCGATACAAAACTCTGTATTTGAATTATAATTTGTGTCTATAATTTTTACTTTAGGAAGCCAATACGCAGTTGAGTTTTCTGATTGCATTTTTTGAGCTAAAATTTTTGAGCGAGTGAATTTAGATTTGAGTACAAAGGTAAAAACTTTGATGGAAAATTTTAGGACTAGTTTAAATTCTATTATAAAAATTGATTTATCATTTTTTAAGACACAAAAAACAACAGGTTTCCATAAATTGCCTAAAAGAATCTTATCAGAATTTTCAAAATTATATCATACTTCACTTTATTCCCTATGCAAAACTCTAACAATCAGTTTTTTATAGCCTTTTTAGTGTTATTTGTGTCCGTTTTTTCCTATCAAAAAACGCTTGCACAACAAACATTTTATACCAATGGCATCACAGACGAGCGAAATACCGTTTATGCTTTCACAAATGCGACTATTTACACCGATTATCAAACCAAAATCTCTGATGCTACTTTAGTGATTAAAGACGGCAAAATTTTGGAAGTCGGAACAAATATAACTGTTCCTAAAGGTGCAGTAATTGAAGATTTGAAAGGCAAAGTAATATATCCTTCTTTCATCGATTTATATTCAGATTATGGAATGCCTGCCGTCGAAAAAGCGCAAAGACGTTCTTGGTTTCAGACTCAACTCACTCCTCAAACGCCTTATGCGTTTGGAAATAATGAAGCCGTAAAAGCACATCACAAAGCAAGCGAAATGTTTGACCCAACAAATAAAGGCGCAGAAAAAGAGGCTGAAAGTTTGAGAAAAATAGGCTTTGGAACATTGCTTTCTAATCAACAAGACGGAATTGTGAGAGGAACTTCTGCCCTTGTTTTTTTGGGAAATGGAACGGCAAACCAACAACTTTACAAAACCGATGCAGCAGCAGGGCTTTCTTTTAACAAAGGTTCTTCTTCACAGTCTTACCCTTCTTCGTTGATGGGTTCGATGGCACTTTTGCGCCAAACATATCTTGATGGAAAATGGTATGCAAGTGGTGGAGCAAAAGACAAAAATCTTACTCTTTCGGCTTGGAATACTTTACAAAACTTACCTCAAATCTTCGAAGTAGATGACAAAATGAATGCGCTTCGTGCTGATAAATTAGGCGATGAGTTTGGAAAACAATATATTTTGAAAGGAAATGGCGATGAATATCAAGCTATTGATTTAATCAAAAATACAGGTGCTTCTTTTATTATTCCTCTTGATTTTCCAGAGGCTTTTGATGTAAATGACCCTTTAGATGCTCAATTTATTTCTTTTATAGCTTTAAAACATTGGGAATATGCAGCTTCAAACGCAGCTATTTTGGAAAAAGCAGGTATTAATTTTACTTTCACAACTGACGGATTAAAAGATAAATCTAAATTTTTGGAGCATCTTAGAAAAGCAGTTGGTGCAGGTCTTTCAAAAACGGCAGCTCTAAAAGCTCTTACTCACACACCTGCCAATCTTATTGGAGAAGGAAATAATTTAGGAACTTTGAAGAAAGGTGCAGTTGCTAATTTTATTATTACTTCTGGCGATTTATTTTTATCAAAAACAAAAATTCATCAAAACTGGGTAAAAGGTCAAAAAAATGAAATCGTTCCTTTTCCTAATTCTTCGTATGCAGGAATTTATGATTTGACTTTAGAAGAAGAAGGCAAACCAAAACTCTATAAATTGGAAGTTTCTGGAGAAGAAGATAATTTGGATTATAAAATTATTGATGGAAAAGATACATTGAAAGCAAAGGCAAGTTATGAAAAAGGAATTTTTGCCCTTCAATTTTCTCCTCAAAATCAAACAGAAGCAATTCGTTTGACAGGTTGGTATGATTCGGAAGGAAAATATTGGTCAGGTTCGATACGCAGTGCAGGTGGAAAATGGGTTACTTGGGAAGCCAAAAATTCAGATTCTAATCAAAAAATCAATCAAGCTATTGGAGATGCGCCAAAAGTAGATTCTACCCTACAAGCCTTCCAACCAATGTTTCCGTTTGCACCTTACGCTTTCCAAACACAACCAAAAGCTGAAACGGTTTTGATAAAAAATGTAACGGTTTGGACAAATGAAGCTGATGGAATACTGGAAAATACGGATGTTTTGTTAGTTGATGGAAAAATAAGCAAAATAGGAAAAAATCTTTCTGCACCCAATGAAGCAAAAACGATTAACGGAACAGGAAAGCACCTCACAAGTGGAATTATTGACGAACATTCTCACATTGCCATTTCGGGGGGAGTAAATGAAGGCGTTTATGCAAATAGCTCAGAAGTAATAATTGGCGATGTAATCAATCCAGAGGACGTAAATATTTATCGTCATTTGGCTGGTGGTGTTGTGGCTTTACAACAATTACACGGTTCTGCAAATCCGATTGGAGGACAATCAGCAGTAATAAAATTACGTTGGGGAAAAACTGCTGAAGAAATGAAAATCAAAGGCGCACCCAAACGCATCAAATTTGCATTAGGAGAAAATGTAAAACACTCCAACTGGGCAGAATATGGTCGTTTTCCACAATCAAGAATGGGAGTTGAGCAGTTTTTGACAGACGCATTTACACGAGCAAAAGAATACGAAGCAGCTAAAAAAGCAAATCCAACCACGACAAGAACAGATTTGCAACTAGAAACACTTTTAGAAATCATCAATGGCAAAAGATTAATTTCTTGTCATTCGTACGTGGCATCTGAAATTTTTTCGACGATGCGTGTTGCTGAAAAATTTGGTTTCAAAGTAAATGTATTTACACATATTTTGGAAGGCTATAAAGTTGCGCCTGAAATGGCAAAACATGGCGTTGGAGGTTCTACTTTTTCGGATTGGTGGGCGTACAAATATGAAGTAAAAGATGCCATTCCATACAATGCAGCACTAATGAATCAAGTAGGAATTTTGACTTCTATCAATTCTGACGATGCAGAAATGGGAAGAAGACTCAATCAAGAGGCTGCCAAAACAGTAAAATACGGTGGTGTTGCTCCAGAAGAAGCATGGAAATTTGTTACACTCAATCCTGCCAAAATGTTAGGAATTGATAATCGTACAGGAAGTATCAAAGTAGGAAAAGATGCTGACGTTGTGTTGTGGTCTGCAAATCCATTATCAGTTTATGCAAAAGCTGAAAAAACGTTTGTTGATGGAATTCTTTATTTTGATAGAGAAAACGATGAAAAACTTCGTCAAGAATTAGCAGCCGAGCGTGAAAGAATTATTCAAAAAATGATTGCAGCTAAAAACGGTGGCGCACCAACAATCGGCGTAAAATTCAAAAAAGAACATTTATGGGATTGTGAAGAATTAGATTTTGACTATTGGAATACTGTAAATGACGGAGAGTAACTTACGCTTTAGCATTAGTAAAACTGTACCGAATACTTTAGTGTTTGCCTAAAAAACAAAACACAGATTGAAAATTTATTTTCAGTCTGTGTTTTTTTAATCTAGAACTAATATTTTACCTGCATAATTTCTTTCTATACTTTTTACTAAACCTAATTCTTGCTGAACTTCCGTATAAAAATGAAGTTCTGTAAATTGTGCAGCCCAAGCAAGGGCAAAAAGAAATGGTTTGTTTTGTTCATATCTTTTTGAAGGTAGTTTTTGTGTAATGACTTCTCCATTTTTCAGATAAATAGCTATATATTTTTCAGATAAATTTACTAAAAAATCCCAAGTACTTTTATTTATATATTGTATTTTCTGTATTTCGTAATACGAATAAAATTTATCATTTTGAATTTCAATTCCTGTTTCTAATACTTTAACTGTATTTTTGTGTACTCTCAAAGCTTTTCTGATTAGGTTATTTTCCTTTAGCTTTTTAGTATAAATGATAGTAAGCAATCCTATGTAAGATAAAATAGCTGCTAAAACAAATAAACCAGCTACCCAATGGTTTATGTTTATGCCTACTAAAGATAAAATAACTGGAACAATAAAAAGCAAATACAAAAATTTAATATTACTATTTCCGATTTCAAAAATCAATTTATCATCATTATTCTTTCCTCTAGTTTTCTTTTTAGCTCTTAAAGTTGGAATAGGAGCAGGAACAAAACCAAGCGTTTCAGTCTGATTACAATGTTTTTGATTCATATATTCCCAACTTTCCACCAAAAAAACAGACTGACAAGCACTACAAAAAACAACTTCATCATTTGCTTTGATTGCATCGCCTGTAACAGAATCTTGCCTTCCTATGATATGAGAATGATTTTGAGAGCTTAATTTGTGGGTGTTGTACGTCATTTTTTTAATAAAAAGGTCTTTTTTTAGTTAGGATTATATTTATTTCGTAATTTTCTTCTTTCTCTTTTATAAATTGATATTCCTTTTTGTCGTCTGTGTAAAAATCAACTTTTATATACTCTGAAAGCTGCACCAATTTAGTTAGGAGTTTAGTATTATGAGGGTATTTTGAAGGTAAATTAATATCTAAGATTTCATTTTTTACATAAATTTCAAGTTTGTTAGGGATATTTGTTTTATCAACAATAGTGTCAATATTTGATTTATAAGCTATCCCTTCTGATTCTTCCCATTTATACAACTTATCGAATAAAATAATTTTATCTTGATAAAGTTGCAGTGGAATAATTCCTATATGGCATTCCTTCTTTGCATTCTTGTTAAAATTTCTGAGTCCGAATATAACTCCTATTTCATAGAGTGGAATAAGGCTCAATCCAATTATTTTCTTTGTAATTTCCAAATTTTCATTTGTAAGAAGTTTAAATGCAATAACTATTGCTGCCAACGTACAAAAAAATAAGCAAAAGTAAGAAAAGATAATTGATTGACGATATTTTTTTGTATTAGGAGTAATCTCAAAAAGTAAAGATTCTTTCTTTTCAATCTTAATTTTTTTTTCTTGAAGAGGAACAAAACCAAGCGTTTCAGTTTGATTGCAATGTTCCTTATTTATATCTTCCCAACTTTCCTTCAAAAAAACAGACTGACAAGCACTACAAAAAACAACTTCATCATTTACTTTAATTGCATTGCCTGTAACAGAATCTTGCCTTCCTATAATGTGAGAATGATTTTGAGAGTTTAATTTGTGGGTGTTATAGTTCATTGAAAGGAAAATTACTGATTTTTAAAATTTAAGATAAAGATAGTTTGAATATCTTTTTTCACGTTAAAATATAAAAAAAGATTTCTAAATTCTGTTTTAATCTGTGTTTTTTCTTCTTAATTTATTAAAACTAAAAATGACTAGTTCAACTTTTTTGAAATAGCCATTTTTTTATGGTTTGTAAATAGGTCATTCCATGCACAATTCACAACTCTTATTTGTCGCTTTTCTTTTTCCATTTCAAAGAATAAATATCTGTACGACGGTCTTTGAGGTTTCGAACGCTACCATGACTGTGTAATTCTTTCAATAAATCAAGATTTACATCGGCAATCATTGTCATTTCTGTATTTGGAGTTGCTTCTGCAATAATGGCATTATTAGGGAAAGAATAATCTGAAGGTGAGAAAACAGCCGATTGAGCAAACTGAATATCCATATTTTTTACCTTTGGAAGGTTTCCTACACTACCTGCAATCGCTACATAACACTCATTCTCAACGGCACGAGCTTGCGAACAAACACGCACACGCATATAACCATTTTGCATATCGGTAGAGAAAGGCACAAACAAAATTTGCATTCCTTCTTCTGCCATCATACGAGAAAGCTCTGGAAACTCCGAATCATAACAAATCAAAATACCAATTTTTGCCACATCGGTTTCAAAAACTTTTACTTTGTTTCCACCAACCATTCCGTAATCATTTACTTCACTTGGCGTAATATGAATTTTGTATTGAACATCCCACGTTCCATCACGACGACACAAATAAGAAACATTATATAATTTTCCGTTTTCATACAAAGGAAGACTTCCACCAATAATATTTACATTATACGAAACAGCATAACCCACCAATTTATCTCTAACTTCTTCGGTGTATTCTGCCAGTCTTCGAATTGCCTTTGCTGTATCTTCTTCATTGAATTCTGCCATTAAAGGAACATTAAAGAATTCAGGAAAAAGAACAAAATCAGCACGATACGAACTCAGCGCATCTACAAAAAACTCCACATTCTCAAAAAAAGATTCTACCGATTTTACGTTACGCATCTGCCATTGAACCACACCAATACGAATTACTTCTTTGGGTTGATTTACAAGCGTAGGTTTTTCTTCGTAGTAAATATTATCCCATTTCAAAAGACTTGCATACGCTTCTGATTCGACATCATCTGGTAAATAATTACGCAATACTTTCTTTACATGAAAACCATTACTTAATTGAAAAGTCAAAACGGGGTCATAAATTTCTTTTTGTCTTACTTTTTCTAAATATTGTCTAGGTGTTACTTCATCGGAGTATTTACTAAAATTCGGCATACGACCACCAGCAACAATTCCTTTAAGATTTAGGTTTTCACAAAGCTCTTTACGAGCATCATACAAACGCCTTCCCAAACGCATATTTCGGCTATTTGGATGTACGCTTACTTCAATTCCGTAAATTACATCACCGTTGTCATCATGATTTATAAAATTATCTCTTACGATATCATGGTAGGTATGATTGTCGCCAAATTTATCATAATTAATTACCATACTCAGCGCATAAGCAATTACTTTTCCTTTATCTTCTATACAAATCTGACCTTCTGGAAACATATCCAGTAGTTTCATGATTGACTCTTTTGTCCATGCTTGGTCTTTTGCATAAATTAGTTTGGATATTTCTTCAATATCAACTGCATCGGAAGGCTCAACAGTACGCAGCTTGAGTACATGTTGTTCGGTTTCAAAGGTGGATACTATATTTTCTGTTTTATCTATTGCCATAAAAATAGGTTGAAAATTAAATTTTTGAGTTAGTAAAAGCTACTAATTTAGGTTAAAAAACGCAGAACAACGAATTGTTCTGTAAAATGACTCTACAAATACGTACTTTTTAAAGTCAGTCTGTAGAGTATTATGTATATTTGCACTCTCATTTTTTGGCTTGTTTTTCATTAAAAACAGTGAAACTAATAAGCCTTTAAACGCATTTATAAAAGCACGCAAAAGTACACTTTATTTAAAATAAAACTACTATTATTTCAGATTGTTTATATTAATTATTTAGAATTAAAATCTAAAAATAATTCATTGAAAAAATAAATTTAATTAGTATTATTTCATAACCAATTATTCATTTTTAAATTATTCATTGCAGTAACATGTATCAATCTTATCTTTCAGAAGCTAATCAAGCCTTTTCAAAATTCAAGAATCACTCTCGTTTGATTGCAACAATTAGACTGGTTTATTTTTTTGCTGCCTTAGTAGTTCTTTATTTTTTGATTCCAGAGGGTTGGAAAGTAGTAACAGGAACTAGTTTTGTATTATTTATTGGATTTATTTTTTTGGTAAAACTCTATCAAAAATCCGAACAAAAAAGAAATTACTGGAAAACAAGAATTAAACTTTTAGAAAAAGAAAATGAAAGATTAGACTATAACTTCGAAAATCTTGATGATGGAATGGAATTTTACGACGTTCTACACGCTTACATCAAAGATTTAGATATTTTTGGTGGGACTAGCCTTTTTTCTTATATCTCACGCACACATACAAGCGTAGGAAGAAGTTTTTTAGCAAATTGGCTTTCAGAAAAAACAGATGAAAAAACAATCACAAAAAGACAAGAAATTGTAAAAGAATTAGCTCAAGATTCAAAAACGAATACCGAATTGCGCCTGCATCTCCAAACCACAGCACATTTAAGCGAAGAAACTTCAAAAGAATACACTCAACTCAAAAAATGGCTTCAATCAGAAGACGCTTTTTTGGAAAGCAAAGTATTAAATATTATTCGTTTTGTTCTACCTTTTATTACGGTTGTGAGTTGGGTGGCTACTTTTATGGGATTTGTTACTTATATTTTACCTGTCTTTCTTTCTTTGGTTCAACTCGGAATTGTGGGAAGTTTGTTTCCAAAATTACAACTGACGTATGATACAGTAGGAAAAAATATTTCTTTTCTTCAAAAATATGCTTCTTTGTGGGAAATTATAGAAAATGCTACTTTTGAAAAACAAGAAACTAAGACTTTACAAAACGAACTTAAAGGAAGCTCAAAAGCAGCTCAAGAATTAGCCAAAACACTAGAATTATTTGAATATCGAATGAACGGAGTTGCTTTTATGTTTTTGAATGGACTGTTTTTATGGGATATTCATTTTGCTATAAAACTAGAAAAATGGAGAAAAGAACACAAAAACGACACGCCAAAATGGGTAGAAACCTTGGCAGAATTTGAAGCTTTATTTAGTTTTGCTTCTTTTTCATTCAATCATAAAAAGTATATTTTCCCTACTATTTCTGTTTTGAATACAAATGGAAAAGAAGAAAAAGTAACCGAAAATGCTTTTGAAATTGCAAAAATGGCGCATCCACTTTTAAAACAAGAAGTTAGAATTGATAATGATTTTACTGCAAAAAATATACGTGAAATTGCGCTCATTACAGGCTCAAATATGGCAGGAAAAAGTACATTTTTGAGAGCGTTGGGAATAAATATGGTTTTGGCGTGTGCTGGTGCGCCTGTTTGTGCGACAAAATTTGATTTTGTGCCGATGCTTATCAGTAGTAGTATGCGTATTATTGATTCGCTAGAAAAAGGCGAATCTTCATTTTTTGCAGAACTCAAAAGACTAAAACAAATCTTGGATATTTTGGAAGAAGCAGACAAAAAAGGAGAGTACAATTTGGTTCTTTTAGATGAAATTTTGAGAGGAACAAATTCGAAAGACCGTTATTTGGGTTCGGTGGCAATCATCAAACAGCTTTTAAAACTTCCTGCAACGGCTTTCATTGCTTCTCACGATATAGCGCTTTCTAAATTAGAAGCTGAGTTTCCAAACAAAATTACAAATTATGCGTTCGAAGTAGAAAATGTAGCAACTGGTCTGCATTATCCATATAAAATCAAAAAAGGTGTTTGTCAGAATACAAATGCCGTGTTTTTGATGCAAAAAATGGGAATTGAAATTTAACTTGTAGCCTACATTTGGACTAAAATAAAAAATGGAAGCATCTGTAAAAAATCATCTAAATATAAAAAAAGAGAAAGAAACACAATCAGAAACTCAAAAAAATCTTTCTGAACGTTTTTCTATGAATTGGATTGTAAGCCGTCGTTATGACGGTTTCTTTTTTATAGGGAGTTGCGTTTTTACACTCTTTTTTCTGAGAATTTTTATGTGGGCAGAAACGCAAGATTTAGCTCCTCAAGGCGATTCTGTTATCTTGACGTATTTTATTTTTACAGCTATTTTTGACCACCCTCATATTTTTCAAACCTTCTCACGAACTCACGCTGACAAAGAAGAATTTGAAGAGCGAAAACACATGCATACGTGGGGATTAGCTGCTTTTATTGTCGCCGGACTTATTCTGACAGGAATGGGATTTGAAAAAGAACTGATTGTCTTTGCTGCATTTTTTGGAAGTTGGCATATTATCCGTCAGCATTCTGGTTTTTTGAAGGCGTATAAAGGAATTAATCAAGATTTTGATAAAATTGATGATTATTTGGATACAGGTCTTTTTTATTCGGGTATGTTTGCTTGTTTTTTTAGAGATTATTCGGATATTAAAAGTCCTGTCGTGGTTTACAAAGAGCTGACTGCTAACTTTCCTTATCTTTCTCCACAGATTACAGAAATTGTTTGGAGTATTTTTATTTTCTTTTTGGTCGCTTTTTCTCTGCGTCAGGTGTGGAGATTGTATAAACGAAAGTCAATCAATATTCCTAAAATACTATTTTTAGTAGCTGCACTTTCTACGCATTATTTTGTATTTTTTCTTACTGCTTTGCCTTTTTTAGTTGCAGAATCACTAGAAACTGTCTATCATAATATTCAGTATCAAGGTTTTGTGATGCACTACCAAAGAAAGCGTTTTTCTCACATCAAAAATATTGTTTTGAAGTGGTTTGGGGTAGCTATGATTTATGGTTTGGTCGTCGGAACAATAGAAGTAATAGGTCTGATGACCAACGGCTGGGTAAAATGGCTTTTTGTTCCTTTTACAATGATTGTACTTTATCATTACTACATCGACGGACTGATATGGAAATTTGGTAAAAATCCAGAGCTTAGAAAATTGCTTTTTGATAAAAAAGACTAAAAATTAATTAGTAAAAAGTGGAGTTCTTTTATTTGGGGCGCATCTCAAAATGTCGTTTTTAGTCAGCAGTTCCCAATGTAAATTAGATTAGCAATAAAATGTCTTTTTAAGGATTAATAATTTGCAATATGGACTTTAAACTCTTTTAAATATTGATTTTTTTAGCTAAAAAACGCATAAACTTTTAATTTTACATCGAAATCGTGTTAGATTGGAAATTGCTGGTTTTTAGTAGGGAAAAGGCAAGCCTTTTCCTAAACTAGCTGTTTGTATCAAAAAAAATACCTGTATGGAAGGAAAAAGCAAGCCATTTCCCTACAACTATAAAATTAATAGAGAATATCTTGAGACGCACCCTTTATTTGTATCTAGGGATTAATTACGAATGTAAATTATTGATTATCAATAAATGAAAAATTCAAAAATAAAAGTTTATTTAATTCTTGTTCCTAGGGTAAATTGCCCCACTACTGTACCCTACTATTTTTTTGTAGCGTATTATGGTTAAGGATTTTTAGGATTGATAGGATTTGAAATACAGATAAATACAAATAGCACTTTTTTAAATAAATAATTTATAAAAATAATTTTAAATAATACAATTATATTCTCTGTATTCCTCTATGAACTCTGTGTTTAAAAAATAGTAGGGTACAGTATTGCCCCACAAAAAACAAATAGAAAATCTACAGGAAGAAATAGAAAATCAACTTGCAGCACAAAACAAACTCAAAGAAAGTATAGACGACTTACAAATAAGAAAAGAAAGACGCTACAAAGAATTTAAAAGAAAAAGATGAAATTACACAACTCAAGAAAAAAGAAATTTTTGCGTTTTGTTGCCAAGTAATTAGAAAAAGAGGTAAAGCATATTTTAAAGTCAGTCAAAAAAGAAGTAGAAAAAATGATTTTTGGGGAGTAGTTTTTTATAAAAAACCTAAGGGTTTTGAAGTTCCTTAGGGTAGGGTATTTATAATTTGGTTATTTTTTGATACAGTTTTAATTCGTTTTTACGCTTATTTGTAAACTCAAAATGAAAAATTATAAAGCAACTATTTGGTAAATGGTAGTCAAATGATTCTCTTGATATAGAGTAAAATAGTTCTATCAATAAATACACAACTAACTCATTTACAATCGTTTATTTTTTTCATTCATTCGCAAACGAATTAAAATTATAGAATAATGTAACCCAAATTTCAATTTTTTCTTTGTCAAAAAAAGTGTTAAAACTGTACGAAGAATTTTTGAAATTATAACTGTCATTCCCCACCCTTTTATTCAAAATTTT
>PFKD01000051.1 GCA_002784125.1 Flexibacter sp. CG_4_10_14_3_um_filter_32_15 | reverse complement strand
TTTTCGTGCGTTTACCCTAGTTCTACACAAAAAAAGCCTTCCAAAAAATAAATTTTGAAAGGCTTTTTAATTTATATGAATTTAGAAATTAACTTACTTGTTCAGATGTTTCTTCTTCTTCTTCGTTTTCTTCCATTGCTTCTAAACGCATACGATTTATCTGCGCTTCTGTACGAGTAGAGTGTACATTTTCATCAGATAATGAGTCTTCAAGTTTGTTGTATGTTTTCTCATCATAAACGATAAGGTCTTCATACTTACGCAAACCTGTACCTGCAGGAATAAGGTGTCCTACAATTACATTTTCTTTCAAGCCCATCAAGTCATCAGATTTACCACGAATAGAGGCTTCACTCAAGACTTTTGTAGTTTCTTGGAAAGAGGCTGCTGACATAAAGCTCTTCGTACCGAGCGATGCCTGTGTAATACCACGCAATGTCGGTTTCGAAACTGCTGGTTGTGCATCTCTCACTTTAGCAACTTTCATATCCTTACGACGCAAACTAGAATTTTCATCTCTAAGTTCACGAGCAGACAAAATCATACCTACTTTAAGTTTGGTAGAATCTCCTACATCAGTAACGATTTTCTTGTCCATAAATGAGTCGTTTTCTGCACGAACTTCAAATTTATCTACAATTTGGTTCGGCAAGAAATACGTATCACCTGGATCGATAATCTCTACTTTTTGCATCATCTGACGAACTACTACCTCAATATGCTTATCATTGATTTTTACACCTTGCAGGCGATAGACATCTTGTACTTCATTAGTCAAGTATTCTTGAACGGCAGTTGGTCCTTTGATAGAAAGAATATCTGCCGGTGTAATAGCACCATCTGAAAGAGGCATACCTGCTTTTACAAAGTCATTTTCTTGTACAAGAATATGCTTAGAAAGCTGAACCATATATTTTTTCATGATACCGTCTTTCTTAGATTCTACAAAAATTTCTCTGTTACCACGCTTGATTCCACCATAACTTACAATACCATCAATTTCTGATACTACTGCTGGGTTGGAAGGGTTACGTGCTTCAAAAAGTTCGGTTACACGAGGAAGACCACCTGTAATATCTCTACTCTTCGAAACTGAACGAGGAATTTTTACCAAAATCTGACCAGCTCTAACTTGTTGCCCCTCTTCAATAGAAAGATAAGCACCCGCAGGGACATTACTACTTGCACCTTCACCTTTTGCATTTACAACAGTAAGGGTAGGATTTCGTGTCTTATCTCTACTTTCAATAATGATTTTCTGACGGTGTCCTGTTTGCTCATCCGACTCTTCTTTATAGGTGATACCTTCTTCAATTCCTTCAAACTGAACTGTTCCATCATATTGAGAAAGAATAACCGCATTAAAAGGATCGAAAGTCATTAAAGGATCGTCTTTCTTAACTACCTGACCATCTTTTACTTGCAAGAATGAACCATAAGGAATATTCAGAGAAGCTAAAGTTTTGGTAGGGTTTTCAGGATCAACGATACGAAGCTCGCCAATACGTGACATTACTACTTTTGCTTTTTTGCCATCTTCATCAAGTGTATCTATTGTTTTGATTTCTTCTAAAACAACTTTTCCTTCTTTCTTTGCTTTAATTGTAGATTCTACAGCAATGTTAGAAGCAGTACCACCAACGTGGAAAGTACGAAGAGTAAGCTGCGTACCTGGTTCTCCGATAGATTGTGCAGCAATTACACCGACTGATTCTCCTTGCTGTACTAATTTTCCAGAAGCAAGATTTCGTCCATAACACTTAGCACAAACACCAATACGAGTTTCACAAGTAAGTACAGAACGTATTTCTACGGCTTCTACACCTGCATCTTCGGCACGTTTGGCTGCAATTTCGTCTATCAGTTCGCCAGAGTGAATGATAATTTGTTCTTCATTTTCTGGATGAAAAACATCATGTAATGATATTCTACCCAAAATACGGTCAGAAATTGGTTCGATAATCTCTTCTTGTTCTTTTAGAGCTGTTACTGTCAAGCCACGTAAAGTACCACAATCTGTTTCGTTTACGATAATATCTTGAGCAACATCTACCAAACGACGAGTAAGGTAACCAGCATCGGCAGTTTTAAGCGCCGTATCTGCAAGACCTTTACGAGCACCGTGAGTAGAGATAAAGTATTCCAAAACGTCTAATCCTTCCTTAAAGTTAGAAAGAATAGGGTTTTCAATAATCTCACCTACTGAACCTTGTAAATTCTTTTGAGGCTTAGCCATCAGACCACGCATACCACCTAACTGACGGATTTGCTCACGAGAACCACGTGCACCTGAGTGCATCATCATATAGATAGAATTGAAGCCTTGTTCGTCTTCTTCTAATTGAGTCATCAATTCATCTGTAATTCTACGGTTTACTTTCGTCCAAATATCAATTACTTGGTTATAACGTTCGTTGTCTGTAATAAGACCCATGTAGTAGTTTTGAGTAATTGCTGCTACTTCGTCTTTTGCTTCTTGGACTAAACGCTCTTTATTACCTGGAACTGGAATATTATTGATACCAATAGAAAGTCCACCTCTATAGGCTTGGTCGAAACCTAAGAACTTAATCTCATCTAAGAATTCGGCAGTACGAGCCATACCGACTTGCTTAACAATTTTAGAGATTACCTTTTGAAGTGTTTTCTTACTTAATAATTCATCAATATAACCAGACTCCTCAGGAACACATTTATTAAATAAAACACGTCCTGCAACAGTTTCGATAGTTTTGTATTCTAACTCGCCAGTATCTTCATTCAATACTTTTGTACGAACGAAAATATAAGCGTGTTTAGATATAGCTTTATGATTGAGAGCCATTACAACTTCCTCTTCTGAGTAGAAGCGCATGCCTTCTCCTTCAATTTTTAATTCTGGAATACTTCTTCTTCCTTTTGTCAAGAAATATAGACCCAAAACCATATCCTGTGAAGGTACAGTAATCGGACTACCACTTGCAGGAGAAAGAATATTATGAGAAGCAAGCATGAGTAGAGAGGCTTCCAAAACAGCTTCTTGTCCCAAAGGAACGTGAACAGCCATTTGGTCACCGTCAAAATCGGCGTTGAATGCCGTACAAACTAATGGGTGCAACTGAATTGCTTTTCCTTCAATCAGTTTTGGTTGGAATGCTTGAATACCCAAACGGTGCAAGGTAGGCGCACGGTTGAGCAGAACTGGATGTCCTTTCAATACATTTTCCAAAATATCCCAAATAACTGGGTCTTTTCTATCAACAATTTTCTTAGCTGATTTTACCGTTTTTACGATACCACGCTCAATAAGTTTACGGATAACAAACGGTTTGAATAGCTCGGCAGCCATATTTTTTGGAAGACCACACTCATGAAGTTTGAGTTCTGGCCCTACAACGATTACCGAACGACCCGAGTAATCAACACGCTTACCCAAAAGGTTTTGACGGAAACGTCCTTGTTTACCTTTGAGCATGTCTGAAAGTGATTTTAACGCACGGTTTCCGTCACCACGAACAGCGTTTACTTTACGAGAGTTGTCGAAAAGAGAATCTACTGCTTCTTGAAGCATACGTTTTTCGTTACGTAAAATTACTTCAGGAGCTTTTATATCTATTAATCGTTTTAAACGATTGTTACGAATAATAACACGACGATACAAGTCATTCAAATCCGAAGTGGCAAAACGTCCACCATCAAGGGGAACTAAAGGACGCAATTCTGGTGGAATAACAGGTACCATTTTGATAACCATCCAAGATGGTTCGTTCGGAACATTTCTAGATTTGGCATCACGAAATGCTTCCACTACACGCAAACGCTTCAAGGCTTCTGCCTTACGTTGTTGTGAAGTTTCGTTCATTGCAGCAGCACGCAAATCATAAGAAAGTTCATCTAAGTTAAGTCTAATTGGGTCAAGAAGCATAACGATTGCTTCAGCTCCCATTTTGGCAATGAATTTTGTTGGATCGCTATCGTCTTTTTGCTGTTCTTCACGAGGTAATTTGTCCATAATGTCCAAATATTCGTCTTCTGTCAAAAAGTCTAAACGTTGCAATCCTTCAGCTTCCATTGAACCAGGCTGAACTACGGCATAACGCTCGTAATAAATAATCTGGTCTAATTTTTTGGTTGGCAGACCGAGCAAGTAACCTATTTTGTTAGGCAATGAACGGAAATACCATATATGCGCCACAGGAACAACAAGTTGAATGTGTCCCATGCGCTCACGACGGACTTTCTTTTCCGTTACTTCTACGCCACAACGGTCGCAGATAATTCCTTTATAGCGAATTCGCTTGTACTTTCCACAATGACACTCCCAATCTTTTACAGGTCCGAAGATACGCTCACAGAAAAGACCTCCCATTTCGGGTTTGTAGGTACGATAATTAATCGTTTCTGGTTGAGTAACTTCTCCGAACGAACTATTAAGAATAGATTCTGGAGATGCCAAGCTGATAGTAATTCGCTTGAAATCGTTTTTTAGCTTTCTGTTCTTTTGGAACGACATGGGCGATGCAGGTTTGGATTTGGAGTAACAATCAACAAAGGTATGAAAATATTTTGAAAAAACCTTTTTTTATAAGAAATATTTTTGTAGATACGATGATTTTTGAATTCCTTGAGAAGAATTTAGATTTTTTTAGAAAATCAATGCTAATTATTTCTTTCTAATTGGAAATAAGGGGATTAGCTTTGAGTTGAAATCAATTTGAAATTATTGATAATTACTCTTCTCCATTCATTTTTAAAGGCGATAATGGATTTGCACTACTATAATGAAAATAGCTTTCTTCAGTTACTAGGTTTGCTGCAACTGGATTTTGATGAATATAATCTATTTTTTGTTTAGTTGCTTTTTCTGTAAATAAATCAGTAGGATAATTTGATTTTTGCCAAAACATATACTTGCTGTTTTGCGCTTGAAATTTTGCGTGATACTTGAATAGATGCAAGAGCCATTCTTTGCGACTTTCAAAACCTCCATTTTCTATCTCTTTGATGATTTGTTTGGCTGTATAACTTTTAAAATCTCTAAGCCAATCACTTAATAAACCTTCATTTCGACGAACTATCAAATGAATATGACTAGGCAATTACATAAGCAAAAATAGCCAAATCTTTTTCCTTCTGACAAAACGGATGCATAACAAATTGTCGTTTTTTCAATTAGTTGTATGCTACCTAATCCATAAACAGGGTTTTAACCCCTATCGTTTTACCCACATGTTTTTTGTAAGACAAAAAACAGCAAATTTTGAATAAAAATGCCGTGCTT
>PFKD01000244.1 GCA_002784125.1 Flexibacter sp. CG_4_10_14_3_um_filter_32_15 | reverse complement strand
GCTTGATTTGCTTTAAACGAGTACATTTTTTTTTCGTGCGTTTACCCTACATTTCATTTATGATTAACCAGTTATAATTTACAATTATTCATGTCGCATTTAGAACAGTTACAAAACACTATTTCAGCACTTCAAACTCAAAGTAAGACACTCAATTCTTTGACGGAAGTCTATGCAAAAGCCGAAAAAACAGAGGAAAATTATAGAAAAAATTTAGAGCTTTTCGAAAAACTGCGACAACAACTAGAAAGCTATGAAAATCTGCTTGACCAAAAAATAATTTCTATTGCTAAGCAAAATACCGATTCGGTTTCGGCACTTCAAGCCACCAATCAAAAAATAGAACAAGCTGAAAATCAAATCAAGAAAACAAGAGAAGAATTAGATGAACAAGCCAGCTCGATAGAAGCAAATCTAAAAGAAGTAAAATCTCAAAATAAGGCATTTTACGAACAAACACAGGATTTGCTCGTCCAAAAAACAGATAACCTAAATGCTAATCACGAAAAATTTTATTTGGAAACCACAGAAAGAATACAAAATCGTTTAACTGCACTTACACAGAAAAATCAAGATTTTTATTCGCTTACTTCGCATACATTAGCTACACAATTAGAAAATTTAGGTAAAACAACGACTACTTTTTATGAGCGTTCGACGGAAGGAATTCGAAATAATCTATCTGATTTTGCTTCACACACCAAAGAACGAGATGAAGAACTTGAAAAAATGTTAGTGCTGAAAATTGATACTATTCATAGCGAAAATCAAGCTCTTTTTATCCAAGTAAATTCACTTTCAGAAAAGTTAGAAAAAACATATAATCAATTCAAGACCGTTTTGGATAAAATGGCTGAATTCCAAATGCAGTTTGACACCATAGGAACAAACTTAGAAAATCAAGAACGAGAAATTTATAATCAATCCGAGCTTTTAAAAGAATCTCAAAAAACGTTACAAGAAAATCAAAAAAAACAGTTCGATACGTTTTCAGATTATCAAAAAAAGGCGTTAAAGTTTATTTATGATAATCAAAGTCAAGAATTCAAAACCCTGCAAGAAAATTTAGAAAATAAATTTGAATTGCAAAGTGAAGTAAGTAAAGAAAATCAAAAAAACTTAGAAGAAGAATTTGCTGCACAGCAAAAAAAGCAACTTATTTCCTTACAAAAAGCGGAAAATGAATCCATTATTCCAATAAAAGAAACGATAGAAGAAGAGTTGAATCTACAAAAGACAAAACTGGAAAATCTAAACAAATTAGATAAGATTTCTACCTTTCAAATTATTACCTTTGTAGGAATGCTAATCAATTTGGCTTTACTTATTTATTTGCTAATAAAAATGTAGCGTACCTTTTAAGGTGCGAAAATGTACCGTACACTTTAGCGTGCGAAGTATTTCTAAAAAATGAATTATATCGGCTCAAAACTTCGTCTTTCAGATTGGATAATAGAAACTATTACCAAAACTTATACACAATCAAATTCTTCAAGACCTCTTTCTCAAATCACTTTTGCAGAACTTTTCGCAGGAACAGGAATCATTAGTAGAAAACTAAAACTCTCTGTAAATCAAATTATTGCAAATGATTTAGAGCCGTATAGCTGTATTTTATTGAAAAATTATATCGAAAATACAAAAGCTATTCCGAATGAAAGAATCGTTTTTTTGATAGAAGAATTGAATAATTTATCTGTAAAAACTCAAAATAATAAAGAACCAAAAGGTTTTATTTATCAAAACTATTGCGAAGGAAGTGGAAGCCAAAGGCTTTATTTTAGTGATGACAATGGAAAAAAAATTGATGTAATTAGACAAAAAATAGAAGAATGGAAAGTAAATAATTTTGTTTCTCAAAGTGAATATTTCTTTTTACTGGCTTCTTTGTTAGAGAGTGCTGATAGAGTAGCAAATACGGCTTCTGTCTATGGTGCATTTTTGAAACAACTCAAAAAATCGGCTCAAAAAAATCTAGTGCTTTCTCCTGCTCATTTTCCAAAGAATGAAAACCAAGACAACAGAGTTTTTAAAGAGGACGCAAATGAACTGATAAAGAAAATAAAAGGCGATATTCTTTATTTAGACCCACCTTATAATGCTCGTCAGTACGGAGCAAATTATCATCTTTTGAATACGATTGCGCTCTGGGATACTTTTGAGCCAAAAGGAAAAACAGGTTTGAGAGAATATGAGCGTTCGAAATACTGCAAAAAAAATGAAGTAGAAACTGCTTTTGAAGATTTAATAAAGAATGCAGCTTTTGAGTTTATATTTTTAAGTTACAACAACGAAGGTTTGATGAACCTAGAAACTATAAAAAGAATAATGAGTAAATACGGTTCTTATTCGTTAGAAAAAACAGAATACCAACGTTTCAAAGCAGATAAGGACATCAATAGAGAACACAAAGCCAATGCAACTATGGAATATTTGCATATTTTGAGGAGGTAGATTTTTGTATTTCTATTTTGCAAATGAACCTGTATTTTTACCCAGTTACTTCCATTTTTGAATCAAAAAAGCCACAAAACGATTACTCATTTTGTGACTTCATTATTTGAAGAATATCAATTTTGAGTCCCTTTTAAAAATGCTTCTCAATGGTATAACTAGCAAAATGAGCAGGAAATACTATTTCTTCAGCAGTATCATTGATATCGAAAGTCATTCTAGCCATAGTGCCATGTTCTTTAGATATAAAATAATAAAAAATTATGCTATGCGTACTTTCTTCTTTTAAACCTAATGGACTTAAAAGAGCTTCAGGTGCAGTTGTGCCATTTACTAAATAATTAGCCACCATTGTTTCTGTATTTTTTATGAGTAATACTTTGGTTGTGTCTTCAAGTGCTTCATGAGGTAATATTACTTTGCCCCAACCTACTACTTCTGATTTAACATTGCTGGTCATTTTTCTTTTTGCAGGAGCATCAGCAAAACCCATAGAAGGAACAGTCAAGGTATATTCTTCTACTAAAAAGCCTTCATAATGAGTGGTGTCTTTATAGTTCACTGGAAACTTAAAAATCAAATCTTTTAGAGTAATTGGGTCTTCTTCTCCCATAGAGGTAAGAAGGATTCCATTTCCAAGATTGGCCGTTGCTTGATTTACTTTTACACCTAGTTTATAAAATCGGGTGTATAACAAGCTGTCGTTTTTTGTAGGGAAAAGGCTTGCCTTTTCCTAAACTAGCTGTTTGTATCAAAAAAAATACCTGTATGGAAGGAAAAGGCAGACTTTTCCCTACGTAATACAAATTGACTAAGCGACATCCGAAGAGCAGCGTAGCTAATTTGTTATGCACCCATTGATAAGTAGTAATAGCAGTTTATAGAAGTGGTTACGTATAAAAAGTCTGCAAAGATACTGTTATTTACTGTTCTTTATCTATCGCTTCCATTTTTTTATTCAATCTTGACTTGGCTCTATGCACACTTGTAGGATTGATATTCAATAGAGTTGCTATTTCTTTAGCTGTCATATTGAGATGATAATAAGCTGACAAACGAACTTCATTTTTGGTAAGTGTTGGATATTTTTCATTTAATTCCTTAAAAAAATTAGGATGTACTTCTTCAAAATGAACTTTGAAATTATCCCAGTCGCTTTCTAATTGAATATCATTTTTGATAGTTGATTTTATTTCTCTAATTCCTTCTCTATTTTGAGTAGTTGTATCTTTATAAGATAAATTTTCGATTTGCTTTTGAAGATTGGCAAGGAGTTCATTTTTTTGATAGAGATAAAGTGAGTTGGCTGTTAGCTCTCTTTGATTGGCTTCTAGTTTGGCTTGTAAATCTGCTTTTTGATTTATTTCCTGTACTATTTCAGAAATAATATGCTCATTTTCTAATTCTATGTATCTATTTCGGGATAATATTTCGCCATTTTCAGCTTCTAATTTTTGAGCTTCTATTTGTTTTTCTTTTAGCTCATCTTTAATGAGATTGACACGAGCTACCAAGGCGATAGCGAACGAAACGGTTTGTAACGTTAAAGCAATATGAGGTACTAATTGTATTGGTTTTACATTATATTCATAGATAAACAAATAAATGGCAACCGTAAAGATACCTAATAAAGGAAATGTGTTAGCAAGTAAAAAATAACGAGCTGATTTATAGCCACTTCTATAAGATACTACCCCAGCAAAAAGAATTAATAAAACAATTAATCCTGCTGCTAAATTATTTAGTAAAGCTATCCAAATATATACATTAATAGACTTAAAAGAAGTAATAACTATAAATAGCAGAGTAATACAAGAAAAAAAATAGGCAGTATATTTTAATAGAGTATCCCACAAAGCATTATAAATATCTAATTTTAGATAGCTACGAGTAAACTGTATATAGCCAAACAAAATCATCCAAATAAAAATAAAACTTATAACATCTCTAGTAGAGTAAGAGTATAGATTTCCATTAGGCTGGACTTGTATATTATGAAAACTAAAAGGAGCTACAAAATTAAATATATCGCTAAATGCTGTAATATATAAAATAGCACCTCCTACAATGATTAGGTAATATAAATACGTAGTATCTCTAAAAACAAAATAGATATATAAGTTGTAAACAAAAAAAAGTAACATGGCAACAGTAGCTACCAACCAAGAAACGACTACAAATTGTTCGTTATCTTCATGAGTCTTTTTTGCATCTATGTTTATAAATAAATAGGTTGGATATTCTTGATTGTTGAGTTCTGTTACTTTTGATTTGATGTAAAATGTATTTGTACTTTTAGATGGAAGATAAATACAAAAAACTCCTTTTTCTCTCTTAAGGTCAGTTATAGCAAGACCAGATTGCTTAGTTTTCCATTTTTCTTCTTCAAAATTATAGTAATATAAAATATTATCTATATATGGTACTAAATATAAATAGATTTCTTTTGAATAAACAGAAGGATTTTTGATAGAAAACCGAAACCAGCAATACTCTTCTGTTTGAGGTTTGTAGTAGTCTGGGTTTTCTTGAAAGACAAGTGTAGAATCTGTCAAGATTTGCTCGAAAGTGTAATCTTTATCAATTAAAATCTCAAAATTATCTATACCTTCTTTTTTTTTGTCTTGTAAAATATAAATATTCTGAGAATATACAGAAAAGAAGTTTAGTAGAAAAAGTAAAATAAAAAAATGTTCTTTTTTCATTAGTTAATTTTTGTGTAAATGTCGATCTTTTTGTAGCGAAAATAAATATAAGTAAAAAAAAATTGTAGTAAGATTTTACTACCAACTATTAGGGTAAACGCACGAAACTTTTTATACTGCTTTCAGTGTGTTTAAACACACTTTAACTATCAGAGTAAATTCAATTTGCAAAGTTA
>PFKD01000381.1 GCA_002784125.1 Flexibacter sp. CG_4_10_14_3_um_filter_32_15 | reverse complement strand
GTGTTTAAACATACTGAAAGCAGTATAAAAAGTTTCGTGCGTTTACCCTAAATCTATTTTTTGAGGAAGTTGTTTTAAGACTGTTTTTTTGTTGGTTTGACTACACCAACAAAACCTATCAAAAAACAAAACCAAATGAAATTAGCTTAACTTCATTTGGTTTTGATTGGTTACTAATTCATTAAATTAGTAATTCTTTACAATGCTTCTTGTTCTGCTTCTGCTTCCTGTTGTTGTACATTTAGGAGAGAATCACGCTTACGCATCTTTCCAGCAGGAATACCAAACATCATTTTGAAACGACGACAGAAATAGGCTGTATCTTTATAACCAACCTCAACACCGATACTACGAACACTCTTTTTGGAAGTACGAAGAAGCTCAACAGCTTTATCCATACGCTGATATTCGATGTAATCTTGAGGGTTGATTCCTGTCAAAAGTTTGAAATACTGTCCTACATAATCTTCTGAAACGTTGGCGATACTTGCCAAAACTTTGTTGGAAAGGTCTGTATCTAGGTTTTCTCTGATATAGGTAAATAAATGAATCAGACGAGGATCTTTGAAATACGTACTGTTGGTGGCTAATTTTTCTACAAACAGACGCTCTTCCAACACAAAACGAATCATTTCTACCACTAACTTCTCTGTATTTAAGACAAGCATTCTTGAGCTTCCAATTTTTTCTTTTGCTTCTTCTTCTACAATTTCTTGGATAAGGTCATTGATTTTCTTTGCATTTTTGAGTACAAAAGGAGGTAAGTCAAGTGAAGTAAAAAAACTAACTGAACCAAAAACACGAGCATCTAAAACGACTTGAGAAAAAAGAGCTTCTCCATCTTGGTCGTGATAGGTTTGAAGATGAACAGCATTTTTTTGTAACAGATCATCAGGAGAAATAATATCATATTTTTCGGCTTCTCCAAATGTAATTGTTGTATAATTACCTGCTGGTAAAAAAAGTGTTTCGCCTTCTTTTACTAATTCGTTTTTAGCTCCAAAACGCATAACTCCTTTATGAAGAAAGATAAGTGAGTTATCAATATCATAAAAATGCTTGATACGCATAGGAATAGTAGCAACGGTTTGTTTTGCTCGCACGAATCGAATACTGAGCGACTCGATAATCTTATTGTAATCTTCCATAGATGAGTAGATAGTTCGTAAATGTTAGTTCGTTAAATAAGGAAACTAAACTGTATATGAGTGATAAAATATAAATTATAATTAATTGGTTTTTTGATTGAGTTTACTGAATAAAGCTAAGATAGCTATGTAATTTAGAGTAATTTCAAACTAATCTACCAACTAGAAATAGTATTTTACTTTCTAAAAATAGGAATAAATCAGTAGCTCTCAAAATTTGATACTGCAATATAGTATAATTTTTCTAAAAATAATCAAATTTTAAGCCTAAAAATTGGATTTTTCTGTGAGTATGTACATTGTTTAGCTATTTTTTCTATTTTTCGATAAAACTGTCTAATTCTCCTATTTTCAACTAAGTTTTTGATAGGCTTTTGATTTAGCTAGATTTAGTAGTATTTTTATCCAAATTTTATTTCCGTTTTACCTAAACTCTACTTAAAAGATTTCAAAAATTATGGATAATCCAACCAACAAAAATAACCAAGAACAACAAATCAATATAGAATTAACCGAAGAGATGGCAGAGGGAACGTATGCTAATTTGGTAATGATAGCGCATTCTCAAAGTGAGTTTTTCTTAGATTTTGTAAGGCTCGTACCTGGTGCGCCAAAGGCAAAAGTACAGTCAAGAATTATTCTTACACCCGACCACACCAAACGATTATTACACGTTTTGAAAGATAGCATTGATAAATATGAGGCAAATGTTGGCAAAATTTCAGTTCAAGAAGAAGCCAATCAGTTTCCATTGAATTTTGGAGGAACGGTAGGAGAAGCGTAAGTAAATTTAGAAATTAGATTTCAGAAATTAGAAGTGAATACAAAGTTTTCATTCTCTAATCTCCATTTCCTAATTCCCATTTCCCAATATCCAGTTCCCATTTCCCAGTTCCCATTTCCCATTTCCTAATTCCTAATTCCTAATTCCCAGTTCCTAATTCCCAGTTCCCAGTTCCCAGTTCCCAGTTCCTAATTCCCAATATCCAGTTCCTAATTCCTAATTCCCAATATCCATTTCCCAATCCCTAATCCGTGCTTCAATTTTTTCGTACTTACGACCCTTTTCGTCTGCTAACTGTGCTGTTTTTTTTGTTAGCTCTTCGCTTGCCTTTGCTGTTGAATGTCTTTTTTACAGATATTCCTCTATTAAGTCCTGTTTTGGATTTTATGTTGGTAGGCGAACGTGTGGCTGAAGGAAATGCAATTTATAAAGAAGTTTTTGCAGGAATTGCTCCTCTTTCAGCTTGGTTTTATGCAGGCTTGGATATGCTTTTTGGGCGTTCTGCTTTTGGATATGCACTTATAGGCACTGGACTTTTGTTTATGCAAGCAGTTATCTTTAATACATTGCTTTTACGAAGGGATTTTTTATTGGACAGGGGATATGTTCCTGCGATGTTGTATGTCTTTTTTGGTTCGATTAGTTTTGATTACCTGAATGTTTCGCCTCTTCTTTTATCACTTACTTTTTTGCTTTTGGTACTGCGTGAAATTTTTACCCTAACTGAAAACACGCACGACCCAACTCTTTTTACGATTGGTTTTTATTTGGGAATAGCTACTCTTTTTCACTTACCTGCTAGTATTTTTTTCTTTTGGGTAAGTATTGGTTTGGGGGTTTTTCGTTCTATTTCGTTTCGTCAGCATTTATTAGTTTTGTTTGGTTTTGTTTTTCCTATTTTGCTGTTGGCTTTGTATTTCTTTTGGAATGATAGTTTGATGAATTTTGTGGTTCAATATTTTAATTCTATTTCTTTTACTCCAAAATTTTATCTTTCTATTCAAGATTTTATTATCATTTTGGCTTTTCCTGCGCTTTTTTTGGTATTGGCTGTTTTGAGTATGTTTTCCAGTTTTAGTCTTACCAATTATCAGTCATATTGTCGTCAGATGATGATTTTTTGGCTTGTTGCCTCTACTTTTAGTTTGTTGCTTTGTAAATATTGGCTTCCTTTTCAGTTTGCGCTGTTCTTGCCTCCACTTGCTTTTTTTGGAACGTATTATTTGTTTTCTATTCAGAGAAGATGGATTGCCGAACTGCTTTTTCTATCTGTTTTGGGTGGAATAGGCTTACAACTTTGGGCTACTCGTACAACTGTTTTTTATCCCCTAGATTATACAGAAGCAATCATCAAAAAACCTTCTGATTTTGATTTGAAAAATGAAAAAATATGGGTCTTTGGAGAAAATCATAGTTATTATATCGATAACAAACCTGTTACACCTTATTTAGATTGGAAACTTACCCAAAACAGAATTGAAGAATTAGATAATTATCAAGCACTACTTTTATTTTACAATCAAATCGAAAAAGAAAAGCCTCAATTTATCATCGATAAAGAAAAACAACTTCCTCCTTTATTTAAACGTATTCCGTTATTATCTCAAAAATATACGACAAAGGATTCTTGATTTATGAATTAAAAGAATAATTAAAAACTCACAAAAAAATGTCCCAACTCACACCCAAATTAGAAACCGAAGTAATCAATCTTATCAAACAAAATAGGTTGATAGAAGCCGTAAAGTTAGTAGCATCGAATACAGAACTAGGCTTGAAAGGTGCAAAAGACTATGTCTATGCTTTGAAAGATAAGTTATGAGGAAATTTTATAAAAAAATAATTTACCTAAAAACCCCAACCAATCGATAATAATCCATCATCGTAATACGAAAAGTTTCTCGTTCTTTTTCAGTAGATAAAATCGGAATCTCATCAGGCAGCATATAAAATTCGTGTTTATCTAAAAGACTGTTATACAAACGTGTCGCAAATTCATATTGTGTATCAACGTGTCCTGCGATATAAAAAAGAGTTCCTTGTGCCTTTGTTTTTGGGTTTTTCCATCTGACTTTGAGTGTATCGTTTTTAGTTTCATCAAAATAATTTTCTATGTATTTGTTGGGGTCTGTAATGATATAGGCTTTGTCTTTGTCCCACAAATAAACAATCGTCATATTCAAAATAGGTTTTAAAGAGTCTTGATTGGCATCTTCGTGTACATAAATTTCTCTTTTGAGTTTGGGTTCTTCTATTCTATTGTAATCCAAACTTCGCATATTTTTAAAAAACAAAACAGAATTTTGAGTAGTAGCGTTTTTTGGCTTGGTAGGAGAAACTCGCTTTTCTTTATCAGGATTACAAGAAAAAAGCGAAATTGAGAAAGACAGAATTAGAAAAGTATAAAAAATAGACTTCATAAAATATAGAGAATGAAATGATTCAACTGAAATTTAAACCTATAAGACTTTGAAAACCGTATAGGTTTTGAGTATAAACAAAAAATTTAATTTGAGATTAATTTCAAAAAAATTCTTCAAATAAGTTCAAAATATCGACCTTTGTAAAAACACACAATTACTATCAAACAAGACTGAATAATATAGAAACTTTATCGTTTATAAAATAGCTATCTATCCATTCCAAAATTAAAATCAACAAAATAAACAAGGGGCTATAACAAATTGTCGTTTTTTGTAGGGAAAAAGCAAGCCTTTTCCCAAACTAGCTGTTTGTATCAAAAAAAATACCTGTATGGAAGGAAGTAATACAAATTGACTAAGCGACACCCGAAGAGCAGCGTAGCTAATTTGTTATGCACCCATAAACGAGTAGTAGTAAGGGAAAGAAAAATAATATCGTACTTTTGTAACCCTTTTCATTTGACAATTTGTTGGTACACTATTCATTTACTTTTTAAAGACAAAAAGTCTAATAAAAATCTGATAAACGTTTTCAAAACAAATACAGGGCTACTTTTTACGCCCTTTTATATAAATATCAAAATCATTTTTCTATGTCAAATACATCCTCTAAAGAACTTTTACACGAACCTTTACTTGCCGAAAATCCAAATCGTTTTGTGCTTTTTCCTATCAAACACGACGATATTTGGCAAATGTACAAACAAGCAGAAGCTAGTTTTTGGACTGCCGAAGAAATAGACCTTTCCAATGATATGAAAGATTGGTCAACTATGAGCGACAACGAACGCCATTTTGTAAAACATGTACTTGCATTTTTTGCAGCTTCTGACGGAATCGTAAATGAAAACTTAGTAGTCAATTTTATGAAGGAAGTGCAGCTTCCAGAAGCTCGTTGTTTTTATGGTTTCCAAGTGATGATGGAAAATGTTCATGCCGAAACGTACTCACTTCTTATCGATAGCTATATAAAAGGTACAAAGGAAAAAGACTATTTATTCAATGCTTTAGAAAATTTGCCTTGTGTAGCCAAAAAAGGAGATTGGGCTTTGCGTTGGATTGAAAGTGATAACTTTGCAGAGCGTTTGGTGGCTTTTGCTGCTGTGGAAGGAATCTTTTTTAGTGGTTCTTTCTGTTCAATTTTTTGGCTCAAAAAACGTGGCTTAATGCCAGGGCTTTCTTTCTCAAATGAGCTTATTTCTCGTGATGAAGGTTTGCATTGTGATTTTGCGTGTCTTTTATACAACAATTACATTGAAAACAAACTTCCAAAAGAACGTATCCTCGAAATTATTACAGATGCCGTTAAAATCGAACAAGAATTTGTAACTGATGCCATTCCTGTAAGTCTTATCGGAATGAATGCTGATTTGATGAAACAATATATTGAATTTGTAGCCGATAGATTATTAGGCGAACTAAATTGTGAAAAGCAGTACGGAAGCCATAATCCGTTTCCATTTATGGAAATGATTAGTTTGCAAGGAAAAACAAATTTCTTTGAAAAACGTGTCGCAGAATATCAAAAAGCTGGGGTCATGAATAGCACAAATGACGATTCTCCAAAGTTTTCTTTAGATGAAGATTTTTAGATAATTAATAATCCTCGTTGACGGTTCAGACCTCAACGACGGTTAATAGTAAACATAGAAAAACCGAAATTCAAATTTACTTGAATTTCGGTTTTTTGCTTATAGAAGTAGCTACAAAAATTCAAAATTCTCACTTCTTGAATTACAGAAACCATTTTATTATTTGTATTTTTGTAAAAAAATTTTATTTTAAGGTAAATTCTATATTTTTAATCAAATTCTTAGCAAAACTTTATAAAGTTATTAATTTCTTCTCCTATGAAAAACGCTTCTGAAAACAAACAAGTTGTTCCAGTCATTGATAAAAAAAAGAAAGAACTCTCAAAATTAGAAAGTCTATTCAACTATCGTATCAAACGTGTAAAAAGATTGAAAGATAGCTTAAACCTTGCTAACAAGCAAATTCACACCTTTCATCAAGAAGCAAGTGCTACACTTATTCCTCTCAATAAACAAATGGCAGAAAAACAAGTCGTTTTAGTAAAGGCTTTAGTAGAAGTTTTTGATGACAAAGTTATAAAAGGAAAAGAGCAGCGAGAAAAATTAGAAGAACTTTTTTTGTTTTTTCTTGAAGATTTGATTTTCGAAAAGGAACAAGAAGGATTAGATGAGCTTTACGAACGTTTTGCAGAAAAAACTATAAAAGAAACCGAAGAAGAAGCAGAGCAAGAAGAAAAAGAAAAACTCATTATGATGATGGATATGATGGGAGTAGGACTTAGTGAAGAAGAAAAAGAAAAGTTATTAAATGGGGAAGAAGAAGAGAACGCAGAACTTTTAGAAGAACTAGAGAGAAAATTATCAGATGAAAATTTTGAAGCACACAAACAGTCTTTTTTTGAAAATTTTGGTTTTCAAGAACATAAAAAAAGCCAAAAACAACTGGAAAGAGAAGAGGAAAAAAATAAAGAATTAGAAAATATCAGCAAAACAGTAAGACAGGTTTATAAAGAACTCATGAAAGAGTTGCATCCTGATAAAGAACTAGATGAAATCAAAAGACTAGAAAAAACTTCGCTAGTTCAAGAAATTACGGAAGCCTATCGCAACGACGATTTGTTTACGTTGTTATCAATACAATTAACACAAATCGATGAGGCTGATAATAAAGAATTGAGTGAAGATAAAGTAACCTATTTCAATACCATGTTACTCAATCAAGCTCGTGAGCTAGAAGAACAAAAAACTCAAATGGGCATGGAGGCAGGTCTTCCTCGTCCGTTAATTAATTCACTAGGTAAAAAAGATTTTGATACTTTTGCAAAAAGGATAATTAGAGAACAAACTAAAGTAGCTAAAAATGATTTAAAAGAAGTAAATATACAAATAAAAAACGTAGAAAGTAGAAATAAAAGATATATCAAGGCTTTCGTAGAAGACAACTATGAAAATCTTATTGAACGTCCTCCATTTGACTTTTCTATGTTGAGTGAAATTTTTAGATAGAAAATAATAGCTTAGCAAAGTTGAATAAAAGCATTTTATTAAAAATCACAAAACAAAACTTCATTTTTCTTGTCTTTCTGAATAACTATAAGCATTTTTGTAGTAATTTACGACTATTTATGTAGCTGACAGTTTCCAAACTGTCAGAATGTGTAATGTATATCACGACACTTTGGAAAGTGTCGGCTACTTTTGAAAATCGTTTTATGACAAGATGGAAAATGCATTTTTTACGCTTTCGTGTGTGGTTAGAAAATAAATGGCAAAGCCGTTCTCAAAAAGAAAAATATACAGTTGGGATTACTGGTATTTTAGGTATTTTGCTTGTTTTTGCAATCACTTTTGTTATTTGGGACAATAACAGAGAGGCTTCCGTTTGGGAACTTGTGCCTAATGATGCCATTTTGGTTTTGGAAACCACAGAAGCACAGCGCATGAGAGAAAAAATTGACTCCCTTCCTTTTTGGCAGCCCTTTAGAAGTTTACCCTATTTGCAAGCCTACCATTCTCGCAAAACAGTTTTGGATAGCATAGGCAGAGATTCTTTGGATATTATGAATTACCTAAAAGGACGAAAAATATACGTTTCGCTGCACCAAACTTCTCGTACAAGTGCCGATATTATGTTTTTTGTTCCGATGTCGTTACAATCAAGAATTATAAATAGTCTGACCAATAAATTAAAAGAAAAAGTTCCTTTTACGCATTCAGAGCGTTTGTACAATGATATTACCGTTCACGAACTGAAATATGAATATGAAACAAAAGACGAAAATGGAGAAATAAAAGCTAGAAAAAACTCAAACCGACAAAATCAGACAGAAAGTATTATTTTTACCTATGTCATTTATAAAAACTTTTTTATAGGAAGTTATACGCCTTTTTTGGTAGAAGATGCAGTCCGAAAAATAGCAAACAGCGAAGGAACACCATTTTTTAAAGAAAATCAAGACCTTTTAAAGCTCACAAAAATAGAAGACGACGACGCAAATTTGTATGTTTCAGCTTCACAAATTCCAAAACTTTTTTCACTTTTTACAGGAGAAGAAAATACGGCTTTGCTTGCTACTTTCGAAAAATGGGCAAAATCTGCCATGCTTGATGTTTCCTTGAAAGAACATTTATTATTGCTCAATGGCTATCTTTTGACACAAGAAGAAGGCACAGAAAGGGATTATTTATCCATTTTGGAAGGACAAAAAGCGATTGATTTTATTGATTTACAACAATTTATCCCACAAGAAACAGCTCTTTTGTATCGAATTGGTCTTTCCGAACCTCAAAAGTATTTTAGTGATTTAGATGAATATAGAAAGGAATATTTACCCAAACAGATTGAGGAAAGAGAATCACTCATAGATTATTATAGCTTTTCGCCTACTCGTTTTTTGGATAATTTAGGAAATGAAATTGCTGTGGCTGTTTTGGAAATGCCTGAAAACCGAAAAAAACCAGAAAAACTAGCCTTTTTGAAGATAAAATCTGAAGACGGACAAACCGAAAAATACGAACAAAAAGCAGTAGCATTACTTATTCAACTTGCCGAAAACTCTCGTGTAGAAGTAAAAAGTGAAGACGGCACAGAATCAGAAACCAAGCCTTTGACAGAGATTTATGAAGAATTGCCTATTACACGCATTGAAGTAGCTGATTTTCCTCTAAAAATGTTTGGAGAAGGTTTTAGTGGCTTTTCTCAGTCTTATTTTACGGTTTTGGAAAGCAAATATATTGTCATTGGAAGCAGCTTTCAAGCTGTTCAAACGCTGATTGATGATTATAAAAATGAACGTGTTTGGGGAAAATTAGTAAGACAAAGACAGTTTTTTGAGCAAATCGGAACTCGTTCGACAGTTAGTATAATTATAGATTTGCCTCGTTCTTGGAACTGGCTTATGGCAAATGTTTCTTCTGAGTGGCGCACTACTTTTGAGGCTTATAAATACGACCTTTTGAAAGTAGAATTTTTGGCTTGGCAAGCAGAAGGAGAAGGAAAACGTTTTGCAAGTTCATTTATTTTTCAACAACAAAAAACGGCTGAATTGGTCGCTCAAAGCAAAAAAGAAGAAGCCAAAACGGTCTTTAAAAGTAGATTAGAAAGTCCTCCTTATTTGGTCAAAAATCATTTGGATAGAAGCTCCGAAGTGTTGGTTCAAGATGATAAAGATATGTTGTATTTGATTTCGAAAGAAGGAAAAATACTTTGGAATTATTATCTCAATGGCACAATGCGCCCCCAAGTCTATCAAATTGATGCGTATAAAAATGGAAAATTACAGTATTTGATTGCCACGCCTACCAAGGTTTATTTGATTGACCGTTTGGGAAGAGCCGTTTCAGGTTTTCCAATTTGGTTTCCAGAAAATACTTTTATTACGCATCTTTCTGTGATTGATTACGACAACTCAAAAAATTATAGAATTGGAGTAGCGACAAGTCAAGGAAATGTTTATTTGTACGACAAAACAGGAAAAAGTCTTCCCGGTTGGCAGCCTCGCAAGGTTGGAATGGCTCTTTCTGCGCCTTTGGAACACGTTCGTGCAGGTAGTAGAGATGCGATGATTGCGATTGAACAAAACGGAATTGTCAATTTATTAAAACGAAATTCTCAAAGTTATTCTAATTTTCCACTCAATTTTAATTCTGATATTACAAATGATTTTCATGTAGATTATGGAAATACCCTTGCTACAACAGAAATAAGTATGCTTACCGAAGCTGGTGAACTGATTCGTTTTAATTTGGAAGGAAAAATAATGGATAGAAAGTTCTTTGAAAAAGGAGAACAAGGCGCAATTTTCACATTAGCAGCCGACAAACAGCGTGAACAAAATTTTATAATTGCAAGGCAAGACAGCAAAAAACTAACGCTTTATTCGTCGGAAGAAGAGCTATTATTTTCTAAAACCTATGATAACGACGGTACAAAACTCATTCAATATTTCAATTTTGGTGCAAGTATAGAAGTCATTGCCGTTACGGATATGCACGCCCAAAAAACCTATCTGTATTACACCAACGGAACCATGGTAGGAGGAAAACCAATACCAAGTAACACAACGATTGCGCTTTTTTATTCAGAACAAACGAGCCTTTTTACGCTTTACAGAACATTGGATAAGGAATGTCAAAAGTTGGTTTTTGGGAGGTAAGTAGTTAGTCAAAATTAATTATATCTATTTTTTATTTTAAATTGGTCTGTACCTTAGGTCTGACCAGTTTAAAATAGGCATTTCAAGCTCAAAAAGACTTATTTTGTCCAATTCAGACCTTCGGTACAGACTTGAACAAATGAAGATAATAGTATAAACTAATTATGATGAGTTACTTAAATACAAATAAAACACATAATCCTATAAAGTCTTTTTATAGGATTATGAATAAATCATTTACTTTCCTGATTTACGTCTATTGTCCTCTGCACAACGATACTTTTTTTAATTATTCAAAAATAGGAAAGTAAAATTTTAGTTTTCTAATTAAAACGAAGTTGTAAGTTTAATTTAAAAAATAACTCTCCGTTCTTTTCAGAATAAAGTTGTCCAAAACGGTGTCTGGTTGTGGATGGTGTATCTAATTTGATATTTTCAAACAAATAGTTTTTTAAATTTTCCATTTCTACAATATGAAACCCTACACAATCGCCATCATTTTTCATTACGATTGTTCCATTTGATTCATAAGAACCATTCCATTTTGTACCTGCAAAGAAACCGAGAAGAATACTTACCAATAGATTTTTGATTTTATTTTTTAATAAAACTTCTTCGTCTTTCATGTTTTCTTTGTCTTTATTTTTACCTATTATTTTCTTTGTAATTTTTTCCATTGAAGAAACTCGTTCTTTATAAAAACAAAGCAAAATCTGTCCTATAAGTTGAGGCATTTGGCTATCGATCATTTTTAGATTAAAATCCATTGTTTCTTTTTCTGCGCCTACATATTCAAAAGTTCCTCCTAATTCCTCAATTTTATTTATTCTATCTTTTAATTTTGTTTTAGTATTGATTTTATTTACTTCATCTATAATGGTCTTACTTCCTTTTTCAATTCCGTTTATCTTAAAAATAAAATTTGTATTTCCAGAGGCATTTAAAAGAGTGGGTTTACTTCCTAAATAGGATTTAATCCCAAATCCTTCATTTTCTTTTTGGATAACTTCATTTTCTATATCTAATAAAATATCAGCTTTTTGATTGCTATTTCCTCCTTTAATTACGTTAAATCCTAGGGTATCTTGAATAATATTAAAAGCAGGAATCTCAAAAGTTTTAGAATTATTTTTTATTTCTGCAACAAGAGAATTAATGACAGAAGAATTAATAATTTCAGAAATATTTATCTCATTTTCAGTTCTGTCTTGTTTATTTCTTGCTATAATAGTGGAAGAATCCGACAAAAGAAATTCTATATCTAAATTATGTGTAGTTACTTTATTTATCTTGAAATGAGCAGTTGTAGAATTGAGATTTTTATCAGATAGATACAGTTTTTTATCTAAAAGTAATTTTATAAAAAGAAGTAATTCTGTCCACTCCCCTTTATTTTTTGTTGGTTTGATTGCCATTTTTTTAGGATTAGAATTTTCTGAAATTTGATTATTTTCAAGTATCTCTAAATGGTGTAAAAGGTTTTTTGCAACAGCTTCGACAGCATCAACAGCGACACTATTTCCCAACTGTTTTATAGCTTGTGTTTTACTAACAGGAAATTCAAAATCATCTGGAAAACCTTGCATTTTTTTGGCTTCGACATAAGACAATCTCCTTAATTCGCCATCAACCAAATAATTATCCCAATTTCTACGGTCTGTAATATTCGAACCACGCCCTCCAACACGAATTGTAAAACCAATTTCTCGGCTACATTCGCCCTGCCAAACATCGCTCATCGTAAACTTTAGGGGAATAGGCGCAGGAAAATTAAAACCATTCATAAACCCTTCATCTCTAAAACCAACTATAAAAACTCTCGGTCTTAGTTGTGGCAAACCATAATCTGAAGCCTGAACAACTTTATAATAAAAAGAATATCCTAATTCATTTTCAAGAATATTTCGAATAATTTTAAAGGTTTTGCCTTTGTCGTGTGTAACCAATCCACGAACATTTTCTAAAAAAAATGCCTTAGGTTTTTTGACTTCCAAAATTTCGGCAATATTGAAAAATAAATTCCCTCTTTCTGAACTATGATTATCTGCAAAACCTCGTTTATATCCTGCTTGACTAAAAGGCTGACACGGAAAACCTGCACAAAGAACATCAAAATCAGGTAAATCTTTTGGATTAACTGTGCGAATATCTTTATTAAAAAGCTCATTTTCAAACAGTTTAGGAGATATTTTTTGAAAATTTTCTTGATAAGTAAGACGTGCATACTCATCTATTTCAGAAGCAAATACACATTCTCCTCCAAGCCTATGCATTGCCAAATGAAAACCACCAATTCCAGCAAATAAATCTATAAATTTTAGCATTTAGTTGTTTTTTATTACAGTTGTTGTTTTTCTAAAATATCAAGTAACTTGTTTATAAACACAATTATATTTAATTATTTAAAAACCACCACTCAATCCAAAAAAGAACTAATAGTGTTTTCAAATATACAGAAAAATAAATAGTACCTACTTAAATCTTAATCACTTTTACAGTAAATAAAACATCAATAATTGCCAAAAACAGAGCTGCATAAAGAAAATAATAATATTTATTTGTAGTGGTATCAATTTGTTTTACACCTCTTGCTTCTCCTTTTATAGCTTGAATGGCATTTATTAGACGCTGAACGTCGTTTTGAGTTTCTCCGATTTCAAAATACTTTCCTCCTGTTTGATTGGCTAAATCCTTTAAATCATTTGGGTTTAGTTTTGTAATAATCGTTTCTCCGTTACGTTGATCTTTTTTGAATCCACTTCCAGAAGGTATTTTTCCACCTTGTTCTGTTCCAATTCCTAGCGCAAAAAGTTTGACTCCCAAATCTTCAATTTCATCGATGGCATCGTCTGTTTCTTCTCCAAAATCTTCGCCATCGCTTATCATAATGATAATTTTTGAATCTGTTTTGGTGTCTTTATCACCCTCAAACTTCTCTAAAGCCATTTTCAGAGGTGGTGCAAAATCAGTTCCTCCACTTGGCACAAGTCCAGTATTTAGCGATTCTAAGATTAACCTTAATGCACTTTGGTCGTTTGTAAGAGGACATTGCAAGAAGGCTTCCGATGAAAAAATGATAATTCCTTGTCTATCCGACGGAAAAGCAACCGTAATTCCTTTGAGTTCGTGCTTGATACGCTCCATTCTTGAAGGCTGAATATCTATTGCATCCATTGAGCGAGATAAATCTATAAGATAAAAAATATCTTTACCTACACTTTTTACTTCTTGTTTGGTTTCTCCAAAAGAAGGACCAAGCAGAGCCAAAATAAGCAGAATAAAGTAACTACTTCTTAATACAAATTTTAACCAAACGTATTTTGAAGAAGCACGAAGATACTTTGCTTTTTTGTGTGTTCTGAAAATATAAAGACCGTATAAAAGTAAAAAAATAAGAATAAATACGGTTTCAAGAATGCCTAAATCGTTGTTCCAAATCATAATACAATAAAAAATCTGTGTATTTGTTGGTATTGCTAAAATACCAATAGTAATTTTAATTTTTCTAAAATTGTCAATAAAATAATTGAGTGAAAGTAAGCAAAAAGTGTGATTTATAGGAATTTTTTAGTGTAATTTATCAAAATTGCTCTCCAAAGTCTGCTAAAACTACAACAAGAACCAATTTTGTATGTTTGATGGATTGAAATATATTTTATTAAATTTAGTTTCCAAAATTGAAACTCCTAAATTCTTTTCGTATCTTTTAGTTTCGTTTGTTGAGACCCTAAGGGTTTTGGAAACCCTTAGGGTCTAAATTCTTACCATTATGAAAATCAAACATCTAAAAATTAGTCAAAAATTAGCTATTCTGTTTTCAGGATTGTTTGTGATGCTTGTGCTTCACTATTTTTTAGTTTTTAAATTAGATTCTAATATTTTAGATGATGGAACAAAATTAGATATTGCACAGCGCAATGGAATGGCAATTCAACAAGCCATTTTTTATCTACGAAATGTAGTAGATGGCAATCAACAAACTGACCTCAACGACCTTAGCAACCGAGTAGCTTCAATTAACTCAAATATAGATATTCTTCAAAATGGAGGAGTTTATAAAGCTCGTTTTGATGAAGAAATTGAAGTACAGCCTATTTCAGACGATATTACAAATCAATTACTTGCCTTTCAACGCCTTTGGAAAGAATTTGACAAACGATTTAGCAAAGTAAGGACTACGAGCCAGTTACACCACGATAGCGTGCTTGTTTATTACCTTCCAGAAAGTACGACGAGTTCGGCTACACAACTGCCAGCAGAAGAAGATTTATTCTCTTTGGGAAATTTAGGTGGTTTAGATGGAGGATTAGATGATTTTTCCTTTGATGATAATACAGCAAATCCCCCTCTTTCTATCAATTATAGAAAAATGCAATATCAATTTGATAATGTTTTGAATGGTAGTATTGCTCCAGATCTAAATTTTATTATACGCAATACTGAAAAACTTATTTTACTCAATAAAAATTTAGAACATTCACTTTCTACTCGTTTGTATTACGACCAAATTCGTTTACGTTATTGGATGGTTGCGCTTTTTTTAATTAATGCTATCGTTATTGGTATAGGATATTGGTTTGTTGTCAAGACTTCTTTACATCCACTTCTCAAAATTCGTCAGCTTATCAATCGCTTGGCAGCAGGAGATATTTCTCGTACACTTTTGGCTCATTCTCATGATGAAGTAGGTAGTTTAATTCAAGATTTGAGTCGCTTTTCACAAGGTTTGGAACACATTACAGACTTTGCCACTCAAGTAGGAAAGGGAAATTTTGATGAAAATTTTGAAGTGAGAAGTAAAAAAGATACACTAGGATATGCACTTTTAGAAATGCGAGATGACCTAAAACAAAATTCAGAAGAAGACAAACGAAGAAACTGGGCAAATGAAGGAACAGCAAAGTTTTCGGATATTTTGCGCCAACATGCTCAGGATATGCAAGCTCTTTCGTATCAACTTATTTCTAATTTAGTGCATTATTTAGAAGCCAATCAAGGTGGAATTTATAGCTTAGAAAAAGAAGGTGATGATAAAACGAATTTAGTTTTGAAAGCTGCTTATGCTTACAACAAACAAAAATTTATACAACAATCTATTCCTGTCGAACAAGGTCTTTTGGGGCAGGCTGTTATGGAAAAAGGACATTTGTATTTTAATCAAATTTCGTCTGATTATATTCGTCTTACTTCTGGATTGGGAGAAGCAACACCGAGTTATTTATTGATTGTTCCTTTGATTTCGAATGATGAGGTACATGGAGTAATTGAAATTGCTTCTTTCAAACCGATTGAAGAATATCAACTTGCTTTTGTTATTAAACTTTCTGAAAGTATTGCTGCCACGCTTTCCAATGTAAGAAGCAATGAACGCACAAAATTACTCTTAGAAGAATCTCAAATGTATGCCGAACAGATGCGAGCGCAAGAAGAAGAAATGCGTCAAAGTATGGAAGAACTCACAACTACACAAGAAGAATTAGAACGCATTCAAGCAGATTTGAGAGAGCGACTTACCAATTATGAAGCCGTCGTAAATAGTACAAAGAGTATGATTTTGGCTCTTGATAAAGAGTATAATATTAAAGTCTTGAATCGTTCGTACTCTGCTATGCTTCGAAGATTAAAAGGAACAGAAGTTCCGAATGGCTCAAATATTTTAGAAATCTTGACTCAAGAACAGTTAGAATATTGGAAACCGTATTACGAACGTGCTTTGAGTGGCGAATCATTTACCATGGTTTCGAATATTAAAAACTCTGAATTTGAAGATGTATATTATGAACTAGAGTTTTTCCCTCTCATTGCTACCAATGGCGTAATTACAGGTTTTGCCATTGTAAACAGAGAAGTAACTTCACTTAACCCTATTCGTTTTACAGATTATGAGGATATTATTCCGATTAAGTAAAAATTTAATCCAACACTCGCACTTCAATTCTTCTATTGAGTTCTCGTCCTTCTTTTTCATCATCATTACTGGCTATTGGTCGCTCTTGTCCGTAGCCATTGGCTTTTAGTCTTGTTTTTTCTACTCCTTTTTCTACCAAAAAATCAATGACAGATTGCGCCCTTTCTTTGGAAAGAATACAATTTTGAGAGGCATTTCCTACATTATCTGTATGCCCAATAATTTCTAAATTCAGCGATTGATTTTCAATTAAAAACTCAGCCAAATCTTCCAACATTTGATAAGATTCTGATTTCAAGACAGCATTTCCATTTTCAAAATAAATATTTCTTAATGTAATACTTTTACTTTTATCTATGCTTGAGCTAGTGGCTAATTTTTGTAATAACTTTTTATTTTCAGATTGATTTTCATTCTTATAAACACCTTCTTCTTCAACATACAAATACGCATTAATTGTATAATTTTTAGAATTTCGTTGAGCAAGAACATAAGGATTTAATGAAATTTGGTCTTGATAAGCAAGTCTGTTTTGATAGCGAATTGCTATATCAAAGATGGTTTCATTTTTTTGTTTTTGTTGATAAATACTTTGCTCTCTACTTTTCACTTTGCCTTTCAAATTTATTGGAATATTAATTTTATAATTTCCTTCTTCATCTGTTTTGGTTTGAAAAGTTGCGCTGTCTATGGCATAATTTGTACTTTTAAATAAGATAACAGCATCTTGGACAGGCTTTCTTTCTAGCGTTCGTTCTCTAAACTGCCCTTTTACTTCTACCGAATCAAAAAAGAAAACTTCATAAATATCATCTCCTCCTTGTCCATTGATGCGATTTGACACAAAATAACCAAGTTGATTGGTTTGAGTTTTAGAATTATCGATACTAAAATACAAATCATCAGCGACGCTATTTATTGGATAAGGAAGGATTATTGGCTCTATCCATTCCTTTAAAGTTGTATCAAATTCGGCTTTAAAAATATCAAAACCACCTGCCGAACTTTCTCTATTCGAACTAAAATAAAGTGTATTATTTCTATCCAAAAAAGGCGTTACTTCACTTGATTTGGAATTTATTTTATCTAGTATTTTTGGTTTTTCGAAGTCATTTTTTATGTCTTCTCGTGTAGCTACAAAAAGCTCATAATTTCCTTTTGACTTATAATCAGAAGCAAAAACAAGCATTTTTTTATCCTTTGACAAACAGGCATATTCTTGAATTCCTTTTTCTTCGCTCAATGTTTGAGAGAATATTTGAGGGGTTTGCCACACTCCTTTTTCACGTTTGAGGGTTTTCAACTCTCCATTTTGAGAAATAAGAAAGGTTTTATCACTACTTGTCAATTCATATTTCAAGATTTGCAAAACACTAAATTGAGAATCTAAAGACTCTGATTTATTCCACTCCTCGATTTCTTCTATTATTCCATCTTTTTCTATTTTGGCATTATAGAGCGTAAATATTTCGGTGTCGTAACGGTCAGTAATTTTTTCTTTAAATGTAAGACGATTACTACTATAAATTAAATTATCTGAAGACGGAATTTTGCTCACTCCAAAATCATGAAAAGGCGAATTGACATGCTGCCCCATATTTCGAACGATATAATTTTCAGGTCTTTGATACAATTCTAAAGCAGTTCGGAGGTGTGAAAGAAGTCTATCATAGGTTTCTATTCTATTTTTTGGGTTTTGGTCTGCATAAATTTTGAGCATTTCTAAGGCATTCCCAAACTGTTCATTAAGAAAATAGGCTTCTGCCAACCAATAAAAATAATGCGTATTTTCTTTGAGATGATCTGTATTGACTCCTTTTAATTCACTCAGAGCCTGTTCTTGTAAATGCAAGTGAAGTTTGCAGATAGCAGAATAATATTTTGCATCTTGATGAAGAGAATTTTCTGATTTTATTTCATCAAAATAATAAAGCGCACTTCTATATTTTTCATTTTTAAAGTCTTCTTTTCCATTCAAAAAATATTCCTTTTCGTTATAAGCAATTTGTGAAAAACAGAGTGGAATTTTTATTAAAATCAATAAAATTACAACTATTATTTTTTTCATATTTTATTTAGTTAAATCTCTTTTTAATCCATCAAAAATACCTAAAAAGGCTTTGCATCGGAAATGATACAAAGCCTTTTTATAGGAAACGATTCTTTAAACCATTTATTTTTTTTCTTCTTTTTGTCTTGCTATCTGTTCGTAATATTCTTTAGGTAAACCATATTTTTTAATAAATTGGTTTGCCATTTCTAGTTTTTCAGGAAACAAAACCACATTTTGCAACTTTTCTAATTCCTTATCAAAAGCTACAATAGGAGTTTTTGATTTATTTAGTTCTTGTATCTTGTCTGATTTCATTATTTTGTTTTTTTGTAATTAAAAATGCAGCATACTCTTTTCCTATTACGAAATTTTCCCATTCTTCGTTGTCAGTTTGAAAACCGAGTACTTCAAAATCTTTCGTAATTTCCTCCAAATTATTAGATATACCCATTCTGTAAAGTCTAGTTCTAGCCTTTGTACTTCCTGTTGCAAATATAGTAGCATTCGGATATTTTTTAATAAATGAATAAATCGTAGAGGCTACAGTAGCTAAAACTTTTTGACTATCCCCATTATTTGTAACATTTATATCATCTATCGTTTTAGTTTTTTCGTCATAATCTCCAAAACCTAGATTGTAAATTCCTTCTGCATCTGTTTCAGTATATTCTACCATTTTACGAATTTTTCCTTTTACGCCTTCACTTATAAATTCAAAGTGCTTACATAAAGGTTCTGACTTATACAGATATTTTGGTTGATTCATATTTTTTTAATTACTTCTTACCCAACAACTCATCTAGTTTTTTCTCTAATAAAGCTAGCTTTTCTTTTAGTTTTAAAAATTAGTATATTTATATCTGACTAAGTTAGATGATTTTACCCATTTTACAAAACTATGAATTTAGAAACATTCTTAAAGAATTACGCAGCAAAAATTATAGGGATTTCTATGGTTGTTTGTAATTTAACTTGGTTACAAATTGCTCTAGTAAGTTTTTATAACTACATTTTTGACAAAGTGATTGTTGATTTTATATATTTTGAATTTTTAACAGCCTTAGATGTTGGGTTATCAATAGGTGGAATTATTTTAGGATTTGGTATTTTAATGAGTAAAGTAAATTTTATTAAAGGTTCTTTACTAGGAATTTTAATTTTTATAACCGAGTTTGGCTTTGCAATCCTCTTTCTTGCTTAAATAGCTTAAAAATTAACCAAAAACACCTTCCAAAAAGCCGTTAAAACAAGCATTGCAAGGGAAAAGGGAAGTAAATAGCTAAACTATTTCTTTTTACTATTTTCCAAAATCAAGATTATTTTGTACTTTTAGAAATAAAATAAAAATTATATACTATGAATATTCAATTAGAAGTAAATGATGATTTAGTTTCTCAATTAGGGAAAGAAGCTATCACCAACAAGATAAAAAAATGGTTGGAGTGGGAAGAACTGCGTATGTTGGCTACTTCTATTCATGAAGGAATTAAAGATGCTGGTTTAGATGCAAATGAAATTTCTCAAACTGCTCGCTCTCAAGCATGGGAAGAATACAAAAAGAATAATTTACCTTTCCTATCTAACCTTTAATTTACGTTGAAACATGTTGTAACCGATGCTAATGTCCTTTTTAGTGGATTAATTAGTGGAAATGAAAAAATAGTAAGACTTTTTGGAGAGTACACAATTTATACTCCTGATTTTGCTTTGGTAGAAGTTCAGAAATATCAAGAATTGATTTTATCAAAAACGAAAATTGAACCTCAAAAGTTAAGAGATTATACACTTCGTTTATTCAAAAAAATAGTTGTTGTTCCAAACCTTATAATTTCTAATCAAAGCTATTACAAAGCCTTTAATTTATGCAAAGGTGTAGATGAAAAAGACACTCCTTATTTAGCTTTATCCATTGAATTGGAAATTGAATTACTTACTCAAGATGAAAAATTAGCTAGTCATTTGAGAAAAGAAGGTTTTGATAAAATAACATGAGTGACATTTTTAAGTATTTGATTTTCAGTTGCAGCGCAACGTAACCTTTGTAGAACCTCAAAAATGAACTTTA
>PFKD01000130.1 GCA_002784125.1 Flexibacter sp. CG_4_10_14_3_um_filter_32_15 | reverse complement strand
CCATCTGTTTTTTTTAAACAAAGATAAGATTTTTTGTATTATAAATGAACTTGTCCGTAGTTGTCAGAATGTTAGTAATTTTATACTTTTATTTTACGTAAAACAAAGCGAATTGTTGTTTTGTTTTGTGTAGCCGACACTTTCTAAGTGTCGTTATTTAACTTTGTTATGGAAAAAAACCTAAAAGAAGAATTCGAAAAATTCTTACAATCAAAAAAAATTAGCCCAAAATTATTCAAAGAAGCTGAAAAAGAGCGTTTTGAAGAATGGGAAAGATTATTTTCTGCTGTCCACCCAAAAAGTTTTGTAATCCAAAAACTACATTTGCTAAACGATATTAGACGAAAATATCATTTGGAAAAAGAAAATAAATAAAGGCTCTTATCTGATAGTGGACTGATAATAAACAAGTTTTGTACTTACCAAATTTGATTCTGTAAAAGTGTTATTTTTTCCATAGCTCAGGGTTTGCAAATCCTGAGCTATGGAAAAAACGAACTAATATTTTGCTAATAAATGAATGAATCAAGTTTTTATTACTATCAGTCCGGATGCATAACAAATTGTCACTTTTGTAGGGAAAAGGCAAGCCTTTTCCCTACGTAATACAAATTGACTAAGCGACACCCAAAGAGCAGCGTAGCTAATTTGTTATGCACCCATCAGTCCAAAACCTATTAAGAGCCTAAATAAATTACAAGAAGAATTATTTGAAATTGTATTATCCTGCAATTTATCATACAAATCATAAAAAATCACTCGCTAATCAGTTACATAAAATGAAATACGATATACTCATTGTTGGAGGTGGAATTGTCGGACTTGCCACGGCATATCAACTTCTTTTGGCTCGTCCTTCTCTCAAATTACTTTTGATAGAAAAAGAAAACTCTATTGCAAAACATCAAACTGGAAATAATAGTGGTGTTATTCATTCAGGAATTTATTACAAACCCAAAAGTTTGAAGGCTACAAATTGCATTCGTGGTTATGAAATGCTTTTGGATTTTTGTGAGAAAGAAAATATCAACTTTGATAAATGTGGTAAAATTATCGTAGCAACCAAAGAAGAAGAACTTCCTGCACTCAAAACCATTTATGATAGAGGTTTGGAAAATGGTCTGACTGGACTCATAAACATAAAAAAAGAAGAAATTGCTGATTACGAACCTCACGTAAAAGGAGTAGCAGGAATTTTTGTTCCACAAACTGGAATTATTGATTATAAAGCTGTTTGTCAGAAATTAGCCGAAAAAATTGAAGAACTGGGAGGACATATTCATCTTTCTGAAAAGGTAGAAGACATAAAATTGAATGACGAAAAAAACGGAAATGTTACGCTAGGAAGAGTAATTACATCAAAATCAGAATATCAAACAGGCTTGGTCGTAAACTGTGCAGGATTGTATTCGGATAAAGTTACCAAAATGACAATGCCCAATGCACCAATTAAAATTATTCCGTTTAGAGGAGAATATTACAAACTTGTTCCAGAGAAAAAACATTTAGTTAAAAATTTGATTTACCCAGTGCCTGACCCTAATTTTCCTTTTTTGGGTGTTCATTTTACAAGAATGATAAATGGAGATGTAGAAGCTGGACCCAATGCTGTCTTGGCGTACAAACGGGAAGGCTATAAAAAAACAGATATTTCAGTTGCTGAACTCTTAGAAACTTTGACTTTCAGAGGTTTTCAAAAAGTAGCTTTTAAATATTGGAAAACAGGTTTGGGAGAAATTCATCGTTCTTATTCAAAAAATGCTTTTACAAAAGCCTTACAAGAACTCATTCCAGAAGTACAAAAACAAGATTTGATTGCTGCCGATGCAGGTGTACGAGCGCAAGCCTGTGATAAAGATGGAGGACTTTTAGATGATTTTAAGATTTTGGAAAAACAGGGAGTCATTAATGTTGTCAATGCGCCTTCGCCTGCTGCTACTTCTTCGCTTTCTATTGGAAAAACAATTTCTGAAATGGTGTTGGAGAGAATTTAGACTCGTTTCAACCCTAATAACTTCGGTACAAAATATTTTGAATCCTTCTTAAAATAAACTACTTTTATTTACTCTAAAAACAAAACCCTAAGATTCTTTGAAGATTTTTAGGGTTTAAATACTATAAAAAATGAGTTTATTTCAAAAATCTGTTCTTAAACATCATCTCAAATTCTTACCAAAAGAAAAGTTAGAAATAGCTTGGCAAACTTTTGTAGAGCATTTTCATAATCCAATTATTCAAGAAAATATAAGAGCTTCAAAAGAAGAACAATATCAAGAAGGTTTTTTGAATGATTTGTTTGTAAACGTATTTGGGTATGTCAAAAACCCAACTCCTGCGTACAACCTTACTACCGAACTCAAAAATATCAAAAATGCAAAAAAAACAGATGGCGCATTGTTGAGAAGAGGAAATGCTTTTGCTGTCATTGAACTCAAAGGAATGGATACCACCGACCTTTCGAAGGTAGAATCACAAGCGTTTGGTTACAAAAATAATCAATCAAATTGTAGCTATGTAATTACTTCCAACTTCGAAAAGTTGCGTTTTTATATCGATAATGCCATTGATTTTGAAGAATTTAATCTTTTTAAGCTGACAAGAGAACGTTTTGAAGTACTCTATTTTTGTTTGTCTTTCGAAACTTTGCTGCGTGATGACAAACCCAAAAAAGCAAAAGAAGAATCGATAAATAAAGAAGAAAGCATCACAAAAGCACTCTATAATGATTATTCTAGTTTTAGAGATGATGTCTTCAAAAACATTCAAAAACTCAACCCTCAACACGACAAACTCACTCTTTTCAAGAAAACCCAAAAATTATTAGATCGTTTTTTATTTATTTTCTTTGCTGAAGACAAATTATTACTTCCTGCTAATTTAATAGATACGATTATTACAGAATGGCGAGAACTCAGTGGGAAACACAGTATAAAAATTTCTTTGTACGAAAAATACAAACTCTACTTCGGCTATCTCTACAAAGGCAAAAAAAATGAATATCATGATATTTTTCCTTATAATGGTGGACTTTTCGAAACCGACGAACTGCTTGATAGCTTAGAAATTGATGATGCCCTTTTGGTTCGTCATACACAAACTATAAGTCGATATGATTTTGATAGTGAGGTAAGTGTAACTATTTTAGGGCATATATTCGAACATTCTATGAATGAATTTGAAGAAATACAAGCCGAAATAGAAGGAAATGAATTTGAAAAAACGACGACAAGAAGAAAAAAAGATGGTGTTTTTTATACTCCAAAATACATCACAAAATATATTATAGATAATACCGTTGGAAAACTCTGTCAAGATAAAAAACAAGAATTAGGCTTGTCAGAAGAACTTTTAGAGAAAAATTATGCGATAGAAAATGGAACAATTATCAGCAACAAAAAAATCAATAAAGCCGTAAAAACCAAGATTGAAGACTACAAAAACTGGCTTTTACAGCTTACCTTATGCGACCCTGCCTGTGGTAGTGGTGCATTTCTGAATCAAGCACTAGAGTTTTTGATAGCCGAACACCATTACATTTACGAATTAGAATTAAAGCTAATCGGAACGGCTATTATTGATGCCGAATTGGAAAATAAAATCTTACAAAATAATCTTTTTGGCGTAGATATAAATGAAGAATCGGTAGAGATTGCAAAACTTTCTCTTTGGCTACGTACAGCCCAACAAGGACGAAAACTAACTACATTAAACGAAAATATAAAATGTGGAAATTCGCTCATAGACGACAAAGAAATAGCAGGAGAAAAAGCATTTGATTGGAAAAAAGAATTTCCTACTGTTTTTAAAGGGAAAAACAATGGTTTTGATGTCGTTGTTGGCAATCCTCCCTATGTGAGAGCAGATACAGAAGATAAAAATTTTATCAAACAAAGAAAGTATTTAGATAATTCTCAAGAGTATGAAACGCTTTATGAAAAATGGGATTTGATGGTGCCGTTTTATGAAAGAAGTATCAAAATCTTGAAAAAAGAAGGTTTTCATGCATTTATTGCATCAAATTCTATCAGTACCTCAAAATATGCGTTGAGATTACAAGAGTGGATTTTGGCTACAAAAAATTTGATTTCAATTAATTATTTTGAAGATATTGAAGTTTTTAAAGGGGTAGGAGTAGTTCCAATTATCACAATTCTCAAAAATGAACCGTGTAATTTAGAGTTTTATAAAATAATTCATCAAAAAGAATTTGAAAATCAGTTAGTAATTCATCAAAAATTTTCAACTAAAGAAGACATCAAACCTATAAAAGTGTTTAAGAAAAATTATGTAGAAAGTACACTAAAAGTAGAGGTCGATTTACTCGGAGATATTTGTTATATAAGCGTTGGAATGGTAATTCATGCAGATGAAAAAACGGCAAAAGGCGAATTTTCGAAAGATGATTTGATTAGCTTTATAGAAACAGGGATGAATACTAGACCTTTTGTAGAAGGTAAAGATTTGAAAAGGTATGAAATAGAGCGAATCAAATTTTTGGAATGGAACACTGAAAGAGTCCCTAGCAAACTGAGACGACCTACTTTTCCAGAACTCTATGAAGGAAATAAAATTTTGAGAGGAGCTATAACGCAAGGAACATTTGATAATACAGGAATAATCTGTAATCATGGAGTAATAGTTTTCAAACTTTATAATGATTTGAAAGGACTAGAACAAAGAAGCATCGAAAATGCCATCAAAAGACATAACGGACATACACGAGCAGAAGTAGAAGCTATTTCTAGTCATTTTGACTTAAAATATATTTTAGCAATTCTAAATTCAAGCTATGCCATACATTTTTTGAATAATATTAGAAGACATAGACTAAAAAACTATTTTTATCCTGATGATTTTAGAAAACTTCCTATTCCAAAACTTTCAAAAGAAGCGCAACAACCGTTTATAGAGTTAGCTAATAAAATGCTTTCCTTGAATGAAGATTTTGCTACTAAAAAAGCTCATTTTTTGCGTCGCCTCTCAAGTAGCTTTGAGTTAGACAAACTACCTAAAAAATTAGAGAATTTTTACACACTTGATTTTAGAGATGTTTTAAAAGAATTGGAAAAGAAAAAAATTACCCTTTCTCTTTTTAAGCAAGACGAATGGCAAGATTATTTTGAAGCAAACAAAAAAGAACTTTTGGCTCTTCACAATCAAATCCAAACTACTGATAATCAGATAGATAACTTAGTTTTTGAGCTGTATGGACTGACAGAAGAAGAGGTTGAGATGGTGAAGGAATAAAAATGCTAGAAATTGGAAGTCAGCATAAATGGCTTAGATTTTGGATATTTTGAAATAAAATTCAACATGAGTGACATTTTTAAGTATTTGATTTTCAGTTGCAGCGCAACGTAACCTTTGTAGAACCTCAAAAATGAACTTTATTAGAGCTACAGAG
>PFKD01000383.1 GCA_002784125.1 Flexibacter sp. CG_4_10_14_3_um_filter_32_15 | reverse complement strand
AGACCTTCGGTACAGACCAAGTTAAAATTAGGTGTTACCAAAAATAAAATTATCACAAAAATTGTCAGATAACCAATAAGATGAGTGATGATGCTCTTCAGAAACTCCGTCAGTTACTTTAGATTTTGTAGAAAATCAGTTATTTATTTATAATTAATACAATTCAAATAAACAATAGGATTTATTCTATATAAGCCTTATTTCATTCGATAAAAAATTGAATAGTGGTATTATTTTTAGATTATTTATAGTAGTAATTATTCTAAATAAATGAGATAAAGTGCTTAACTTTGTGGTGCTTATAGTTAAAATGTATTGAAACAATAAAAATTATTTTTATTGTCTGATACAGCCCACAAAAACTTCCAAAATTAGTCCTTTAATATAATAAGTCAAAAAATAATTTAATTTGAACGACCTTCGCAGATATATCATTCAAGTAGCTATTTTAGTAGTATTGTTAATCTATGGTTTCCAACTGCTTTGGTTGCAAGTCATTTCTGATGATTTTCAACAACAGGCTCAAAATACTTCTACTCGTACTAATATTTTATATCCTCCTCGTGGTCTTGTTTATGATAGAAATGGCAAATTATTAGTAGAAAATAATCCTGTTTTTGATATAGAAATTATAGCAAAAGAGTTTAAGTTAGAATCCAATGATACTACTCGTCTTTGTCAGCTTCTACGTATTTCTTTAGAAGAATTTAGAGAAAAATTAGAAAAAGCAAGGCACGGTTTGCAGCGTTATAAACCGTATTTGTTTATAAAACAGATGTCAGTAGAGAATTATGCCAAAATTCAAGACGAACTCTCTGATTATGAAGGTATTTATCCAAATGTAAGAACGATTCGTAAATATCCGTACTCTTCTTTTGCAGGTGGTTTGGGGTATGTGCGTGAAATTGACCAAAGAATGCTTTCAAAAGATACAGCAGACTATTACAGACGTGGTGATATGCTTGGTATTAGTGGAATTGAGCGAAGTTATGAGAAAGAATTAAGAGGAAAACGAGGTGTTCAGCAGGTAATGTACGACCGTTTGGGAATTGCTAGAGGTTCTTTTAAAGATGGAGAATACGACACACTTCCAGAAGCAGGATTAACACTTCAAACAACAATAGATGCCGAACTTCAAAAATATGGTGAGTATTTGATGCAGAACAAAATTGGTAGTATTGTCGCTATTGATCCACAAACAGGTGAAGTATTGTCAATGGTTTCAGCTCCTACCTTTGACCCAAATCTCTTGACAGGAGAAGGAACAGAAGTAGCCAAAAATTATCTGATGCTTTCTCAAGACCCAACAAAGCCTCTTTACAACCGTGCTTTACAGGCTTCTTATCCTCCTGGTTCTACTTTTAAGGTTGTACAAGCTCTTATTGGTTTGCAAGATGGTGTTTTGGATACTACTCATACTTCTTTTAGCTGTTCGAAAGAACTTGTAAATTGTCATAATCATCCTTCGCCATTGAATCTACATGGTTCTATTCAGCATTCTTGTAATCCATTTTATTACAAATCTTTTATTCGTATTATTCGTCAGAATCGTTCAGAAAATGACAAAGAAGATACTCGTATTGGCTTAGATAGTTGGCACGACCATGTTTTATCTTTTGGTTTTGGTAGAAAGTTAGGAATAGATTTGCCTTACGAGAGTAGAGGACTTATTCCTTCAACAGCTTATTATGATAAAATTGCTGAACGTCGTGGTTATGGCTGGAAACTAGGAAATATTTATTCATTAAGTATTGGGCAAGGAGAAATGAGTGCAGTTCCGTTGCAACTGGCTAATTTTGCTGCTATTTTAGCTAATAGAGGTCATTATTATATTCCTCATGTTGTCAGAGCAATCAACGACACAACTTTGGTAGATATAAAATACAGAACGAAACAAAAAACGACAGTAGATGAGAAATATTTTCCTTTCGTAGTTAATGCTATGGAGGATGTGGTTCGTGCAGGAACAGCTCGTAGGGCAAGAATTGATGATATTGTTGTGTGTGGAAAAACAGGAACTGTTCAGAACCCACATGGAGAAGATCATTCTGTTTTCATAGCTTTTGCACCAAAAGACAATCCAAAAATTGCAATCGCTGTCGTTGTAGAAAATGCAGGTTTTGGAGGAACATGGGCTGCCCCAATAGCAAGTTTGATGATAGAAAAGTATATTAATGATACAATTTCTGATAGAAATGTAAAGTATAAAGAACAAAGAATAATAGAGTTGAACCTAATAGAACAAGAAAGAATACGATTAGAAAAAGAAGAAGAGCGAAAAAGACAAAAGTTACAGAAAAAGAAAGAAGAAAAACAAGCTGCAATCCTTACTCAAAAAAATACTTCTTCTAAAAAAAGTACAGACAAATCAACTATCATATTGGCAGAAGCAAAAATAGAAGAAGAAGAATAGAGTATTAAATAAATACGTTGTTTTTTATTTTACGCTAAAATAAGAAACAATAATTGTATTAAAAAATAGAAATGAATCCACGTTACTTATTACTTTACGTACCTGTTTTTTTAGCTTATCTGCTTCAATCATCAAACCCTTCGTTATCTTATTGGATAGCTTGGGGAGGTTCTCTTTGGATATACCTCATTACTTTTACAGGGGGAATAAAACAGCTTCCTGACGACCGTCCTGTACTGAATCAAGTATTTCGTCCTTTTTTTCTAGTGCATTTGATTTTTTCGGGTTATATGGCAGTAACCTCTGTATTTTTTTATTTAGATGCTATGGGGTATTTGTATTTAGACAAGGTTAAAGCTGAAGAATCTTATATTTATATCTCAACTATTGCTTACTGTCAGTTTTTGTATTGTTTAGGTCATGCTGCTTATATACATGGTTTACTGCTATTTTTAGAGTACAAACCACCTAAATATATCATTCAAGTTTCTTCCCAAACCTCTATTTCTAAAATACTTTTTTTCTCTACTTTATTTTTCTTTGTTGGAAGTATTGTTTTTAGATTTTTGCCTGGTGGGGCGCAATTTTTAATCCAATTTCAACTTTCTACAGCTGTTTTTGCTGTCTTTTCATTTGGATATGCCCTATTAGAAAACAAGAAAAAATATATATTTATAACAGGATTACTCTTCTTTTATGGAGAGTTTCAAGCCTTAACTTCTGGTTGGAAAGAGTTTACAGTTCTTCCTACATTACTTTTAGGAGCTATTTTGTGGACACGTCATAAAAAGATTATTCTAATAGCTTCTCCTTTTATGTTATTTTTGTTTTTGTTTATTGTTCCTTATTATACAGGAATTGTTAGAGGATTAAGTTGGGGCAAGAGTGTAGAAGGAACGCAAGCTGCTGCTATCGCATTAAACAAAGTTAGAAATGAAGATGTAAAAGATATTTTAGAAGACAACTGGCTATTTTTGACCTACCGACTTTCTGAAATAAAAATGTTTATGGTTTATGTAGATAGAGTACCTACCGAAATTCCTTACATGACAAAAGATATTCTCCTGCAATCATTAGAATCTATTCCCCCCCGTATTTTGTATCCTGATAAACCAGTTCCTGAAGAAATAATCATGGAGCGAGTTTATAAAATAGGAGCAGTAGGAAAAGGTACAGAAGTATCTGCCAAGCCTGCATTTATTGCTGACTCATATATTATGGGAGGTAATATAGGAGTTTTTTGTGCGTTATTTCTACTGGGTGTTCTAATTACTTTCTTGTCTAAAAAAGCTGAATCCTTATTTGGTGGATATGCTATTGGGTCAGGCTGTATATTTTTGGGCTTATTTTATATTTTGATAAGAGGTAATGCCTTTGAGTATGTAGCTAATTCGGTATTTTGGAGTACAGTTACTATGTACTTGCTTTTTTATGTAGCTAAAAGGTTCAATGTTCTAGTCAAAAATCCTTACTATGAATAACTAAAGCTAGTTTTAGTGATTCTTCTGTGTTTTATTCATAAAAATCCTTTAAAAATTAATCTGTTGAATATTCTTCATATTACTCCTTCTTACAAACCTGCTTATATTTATGGAGGAACTACTGTATCGATAAGTCGTTTGTGTGAAGCTCAAGCTGATTTATTGAAAAATCTAAACAAAAAAACGAACAAGGTTACAGTTTATACAACAACAGCAAATGGAAAAGATGAATTAGAAATTGATAGCAATAAACCTATTTTAGTAGATAATGTAGAAGTTTGGTATTTCAAAAGACAAACCAAAGACCATACTCATTTTTCTATCGGACTTCTAAAAAAACTCTTTCAAACAGCTCAAAATTTTGATGCCATTCATGTTCATTCGTGGTGGAATACAGTTGTTATTTTTTCTGTTTTGCTATGTATTTTGAAAGGAGTAAAAGTAATTGTTGCGCCTCGTGGAATGCTTGGAGAATATACACTACAATCTCAAAAAAAATCTCCTAAAAGTATTTTTCATAAGTTTATAGGTAAAAAACTTCTCAAAAAATCATATCTACATCTGACAGCACAAATAGAAAGGGAAGAAGTAAATTATATCAAAGATAATCGTGTTTTTGTATTGCCTAATTTATTATCTATTCCCACAAATCAAAATAAAATCACGCAAGAAAATAAAATAATAGAAGATTCTAAGACTTTCAAATTAGTTTTCATGTCTAGGATTCATCACAAAAAAGGAATAGAAATTTTGATTGAAGCAATAGCTCAATTTAATAATCAGAATGATACTAATGCAAAAATAAACCTGCAACTTGATTTAATAGGAAAAAGTGAAAGTATAGAATATGAAAACTCTCTAAAAAACCTTATATCTAAAAAGAATTTAGAAGATAAAGTAAATTGGATAGGTTGGTTAGAAGGAAATCAAAAATTTGAACATTTAGAGAAATCAGACCTTTTTGTTTTACCTTCCTTTAATGAAAATTTTGCCAATGTAGTTATAGAATGTCTAAGCACAGGAACGCCTGTTTTGGTTTCTGATAAAGTAGGTTTAGCTAATTATGTAAAAGAAAAAAAATTGGGCTGGGTTTGCAAAACAAATAATATAGAATCTTTACTTCAAACTTTAAAAGTAGCCATTAATGATAAAGAAAAAAGAGAAGAAATCCAAAAAACTGCTCCTCAAATTATTCAAAATGATTTTTCTTCTCAAAAATTAGCACAAAAATATATAGAAATTTATGAAAAAATTAAAAACACAAGTCAAACTATTTAGTATTCAAAAAATAGCAAGGCTAGTTTTATGTATCTATTTTTTTGCAAAACACAAAAAAAGACTTGAAAGTAATTTTACTTTCAAGTCTTTTCATTTCATTATTATTATTATTATTATTCTACTATTTTGCTGTAGGAGAAGGACTCGAACCTTCACGAAGTAGTTAGTTAAATAATCATCAAAAATGGTTATTTAATTTATCCCAAACCTTCACCCCTGAGACCGAGGGGCG
>PFKD01000334.1 GCA_002784125.1 Flexibacter sp. CG_4_10_14_3_um_filter_32_15 | reverse complement strand
ATCTTAAGTATCAACGAGGTTTCAGGGTACTGCCTTATTTTATTTGGTAATATAACATTTTTACAAATATACGAACGAGGTTTCACCGTCGTTGAGATTAAAAAATAAGGCTCTTATCTGATAGTAGACTGATAATAAACAAGTTTTGTACTTACCAAATTTTATCCTGTAAAGTTGTGGGGGCAAGAAAAAGAATACGTTTTATTCTATAAAAAACCGTTAAAACGGTTACTAACTGCCGATTAGTTTTTTCTCACGAATAAATTCGTGGGTTTAATTTGGGATACCTTTTGCAATGAGTGAAAGAATTAAATTGTTGATAATCAGATATTTAACTCATAATTAAACGCTACAAATTAAGAGTTAAGATAAATTAATTATAAAAATACAAACAGGATTTAATTTTGAATCATATAATAGTGAAAATATAGTTACAGTAATTACAGATACATTAATCAAAACCCCCTTCTGAAATTATACATAAAGAAGTCAATATTTTTCAAAGCAATATTTATGATAGAACGAAAAAAACACGCAAAGAAAGAGATTATTTGATCTTGACTATGAAATATCTACATCTATCTTTCAAAAATAAAAAATACATAGATTCTCTGATAAATATAGAAGATAAGAAAAATGACATCGGCATACCTTATTACAAGGCAAGAAGTATCATCGCTTTTTCTAGTCTGACAGATACAACACAGCGTAAAATATTGGATTCACAATGGAGTGAAATTATGTATTATAAAAAACTTGAAGTTTTAAAAGAACAAAAGATAACGGTATTCTCAACAAATACTTGCTTTAATAAGTGATTTTTTATTGTAAAATACCAAATAAATCGTTTTTTTTGTAGAACCTAAAAAAGAAAACACGAAAAAAGCAAAACCTAGCACACACTACAAACTATGGCAGAATCAAAAAGTCCTGATAAAACTAGCACTCATAGCAGCCCTTCTAAATCTGAAAAAGAAAATGTACAGCTTAATATCAATGAAGATGCAAACAAACAACTTGTTTTTCAGCTTCAGGCAAAGCTAGACAAAGTAAAATTAGGAGGAGGACAGAAAAAAATAGACAAACACAAAGCTAAAGGCAAACTAACAGCTAGAGAGCGCATCAACTACCTTTTAGATAAAGACAAAGAAGGAAACACCACTTATTTTACAGAAATTGGAGCTTTTGTAGGCGATGATATGTACAACGAGTGGGGAGGATGTCCCTCTGGGGGCGTAGTTACTGGCTTGGGTCATGTAAGTGGACGGCTTTGTATGATTGTAGCAAACGATGCAACTGTAAAAGCTGGAGCATGGTTTCCAATTACAGGAAAAAAGAATTTGAGAGCGCAAGAAATAGCCATGGAAAACCGAATTCCTATTATTTATTTGGTCGACAGCGCAGGAATATTTTTACCCTTGCAAGACGAAATTTTTGCAGATAAAGAACATTTTGGTAGAGTTTTTAGAAATAATGCTCACATGTCAGCCGAAGGAATTGTACAAGTTTCTGCTATTATGGGGAGCTGCGTGGCAGGTGGTGCATATTTACCGATTATGTCTGATGAGGCTTTGATTGTAGAGGGAACAGGTTCAGTATTTTTGGCGGGTCCTTATCTTGTAAAATCTGCCATAGGCGAAGATGTAGATCAAGAAACATTAGGAGGTGCTTCTACACATTGCGAAATTTCTGGAGTAACCGATAATAAATATCCAAACGACAAGGCATGTCTTGATGCCATTCGTAATATTATGGATAAAATTGGAAAGCCTGATGATGCAGGTTTTAATCGTTCTGAGCCAAAACTTCCTGCCAAAAACATGGAGGAAATTTATAGGCTTTTACCTGCTGACCGTACAAAACCGTATGATATGCGAGATATTATCGAAAGAATTGTAGATGATTCTCAATTTGATGAATATAAAAAAGACTATGGCAAAACTATTTTGTGTGGACACGCACGAATAGACGGCTGGTCGGTCGGAATTGTAGCCAATCAACGTATTATTTTGAAAAGTGGTAAAAAAGAAATGCAAATGGGTGGCGTTGTCTATTCAGATTCTGCTGATAAAGCTGCTCGTTTTATAATGACGTGTAACCAAAAGAAAATTCCACTTTTATTTTTGCATGATGTTACTGGTTTTATGGTAGGAAGTCGTTCCGAACATGGAGGAATTATTAAAGATGGTGCAAAACTCGTTTCTGCAATGGCAAATAGTGTCGTTCCAAAATTTACGATTGTCGTTGGTAATTCGTATGGTGCAGGAAATTATGCCATGTGTGGAAAGGCGTATGACCCACGTTTGATGTTAGCTTTTCCGACGGCTAAAATTGCTGTTATGAGTGGTGCATCAGCTGCAAAAACACTTTTACAGATTAAAGTAGGTTCTGAAAAAGCAAAAGGAAGAGAAGTTTCTAAGGAAGATGAAGAAAAATTATTAGCCGAAATTACAGCGAGTTATGAAAAACAAACAACTCCTTATTATGCTGCTGCACGTCTTTGGATTGACGCAATTATTGACCCTATGGAAACTCGTCAGATTATTTCGATGGGAATTGAAGCTGCAAATCAAGCTCCAATTACGAAGCGTTATAATGTAGGCGCAATTCAAACCTAGAATTTTCAGTTACCAGTAAAGTAAATGGTAATCAGTTACCAGTTAAATGCGAAAAGCCAATCATTTTTGTAAAACGATTGGCTTTTTTGTAGCTCAAAATGTAGCTCACTCTTCAGAGTAAGAAAGCGTATTCATAAATTATTCTTTATTATTCTTTCATAAACGGTTCACAAATTTTCCATGCTTTTTTTATTGAGTAAGAACTTTCTTTCACAGCATTAGAAGCATTTTTTAGGTTATTAGCTAACTGAATTCTATTTCTTTCTCTATCTGCTAAACTATCTTTTTTTAGTTTTTTGCTTAAATGAAGTAAAAATTCACTCAAGGCATCATAACGCAAATCGCCTAATTCATTGGCTAATTCTTCTAAATTTTTATCGTAATTTTTTAGTTGTGTAGCGTGTTTTTGCATTTTTCTATAAATTTATCACTAACGACAATCATTTGTTTTTTGGTTTAATTCCCAAAGTTTCAAGGTCTTTATAAAACTCCTCTTGGTCATAATTCAAGTAAATGTTTCTTTCTTTTAGTGCTTTTTGAAACTCTAATTGAGAAAGATTAGCTAGTTTTTTGGCTTGTCCTGTAGATAATTTTCCTTTATCGTATAAATAAGTTGCAATATCTGTCAGAAAATCTTTCTCGTTTAGGTTTGCTTTCTTTAATAATTCGTCTGAAATTAGAATTGACATAATTTTATTAGTTTAGAGTAAAATGCTTTACTTCAAATATGTGATTCAGACTTGTACAGTTGTGTATAATAAAACTAAGTAATTTTTCCCTTAGCAATCCTTCGGTAATCCGATGGTTGATAATGGGAAAAATTAATACTCCAAAGTTTCAAAAATAATCTCTTCTTCGGCTATATTTCCTAATTTGTCTTTTACTTCTACCAAAATGGTGTAGCTTTTATTTTTAGCAAAACCACTTATTTTTCCATTATAAAGACGTTTTGCGCTTCCGTTTATACGGTAATAAATCTGCTCTGTATTGGTTTGTCCGTCTTGCGCTCCCAAAAATAACTGAACATAAGAAGGATAAGCTGTATCTCTACCTTCATCTGGCAGGGTGCTAAAGTGATAAAAAACAGTAGGTGCTTCTGCATCGACAGCAAAAGTAGTAGTAATCGTATTTCTATTATTTACATTATCATAACCAATAATTTCAATACTTTGCATACCTGATTCACGCACATTGAATGGAGAATCATAATTGATTTCTTCACCTTGTCCATTCAATTTATAAGTTACATTTTGCAAACCTGACTCGCCATCAGTTGCTGTCAATCGCAAATTTGTTTCTGGACTAATATAAAGAACATCGCCTTTTTTAAATGTTTTTCCTTGATAATTATAACCTAATTTTGGTCCTGTCAAATCTACATAAACTGCACTTACATTGTGTCTATAGGTATCAAAACGTGGGTCAATCGCTCCCTCAACACCTTTATTTTCAGTATTGTCGATAGCATAATAACGAATGGTATGTAATCCTGATTTAGAAGGTAAATAGAATGGGTCATTATACTGCGCCCAATCTCCACCATCAATCGAATACCAAACTTCTTTCACACCTGATTTATTATCAACTGCTGTAAGTTTTAGCTTTGTACGACCAGAAAAATAAACCTGCTGACCTACAATAAATTTATCACCCAAAACATCAGCCGACATAATAGGTGCAGTTCGGTCTAAATAAAATGCAAATGATTGTTTGGTTTCTTCATTTTTTAGATAATCTGTTGAGTAAAAATGAAGCGTATGATTTCCATCACTCAAATTCTGTAAAGGCAAGTTTCTTTTGTTATAGTAGGGTTTCCAAGACTGCTCATCAAAACGGTAAAATGTATTGGCAACCCCAACACTATTATCTTCTAAGGTAAAATAAATTTTTGTACCTAATGAAATTACGTTTTCAGAATTAATACCGACGATATTATAGGTACTTATTGGAGGCGAAACATCGACTACAAACTCTTTTGTATTTTCAGCTTCAACATTTCCTACTTTATCTATTGAAAAATATTTTAATAAATGGTCGCCTTCCGAATCTACCACAATAGTATTGGTATAAGGCTGATTTCCCATTCCATCAAGATTGAAATAAAAACCTTCTACTCCTGACATTTGGTCTTTTACATCAAGCGTAATTTTCAAATCTTGTCCATAAAAAGTAGTGCCTTTTTTGCGATATACGTAAGGAGTACTAAATTTTGAAGTCGATTTTGGTGGAAGTCCGTCAGCATAAATCACATATTCATAGCTATTTCTTGGATTTTTTCCGTCGCTATGTTTTAAGATATGAATTCCGTGTCCATCTAAAATAATAGTCTCAACAGAAACTTCCTTTTCGCCTACCTTTTTTCCAGATAAAGGAATTTTTTCTCCGTTTGGGCTTGTCGAAATATGAAGATAGACAGGTAATTCTGCTTGTTGATAATATTTTCCTTCTTCATCTACATACGTTCCTGAAAGGGAATCAGTTTGAGCATTTACATTAAATGAAAATAAGAAAATAAATAAAAAAGTAACAAGTAATAAAAAGTATTTCTTTTTCATTTGAAAGAATAGGATAGTAAATTGGTAGTATTGTTTTTCCAAAAACAAAGTGTTTAGACTTTATCAAGAACAAATATAAGCAGATACAACAAATGTTAAAGAAAGAACTATTTGTCGAATATAATTTTGATGTAAAATAATGAATTTTAAAGCACTTATGCAACTTTGAGCCAAGTATTTAAACCTTTCAAATTCTTTTTAGGGTAAACGCACGAAACTTTTTATACTGCTTTTAGTGTGTTTAAACAGACTTTAATTATCAGAGTAAATTCA
>PFKD01000165.1 GCA_002784125.1 Flexibacter sp. CG_4_10_14_3_um_filter_32_15 | reverse complement strand
GTTTGAACTGCATCGTATAATCTTTTTGAGTTCGTTTTACATAATTACGTTCCATAATTAAATTAATTGTGTAACGCTATGTTAGGATGGGACAACCTTTGAAGAAGAAAGCATCAAATCTTCGGGTTATGTTTTGCATACTTTGGAAGCTAGTTTTTGGTGTTTTTTAAAGTATGATTCTTATTCTGAAAGCGTTTTGAAATCTGTAAATTTAGGAGAAGACACCGACACAACAGGCTGCGTAACAGGTGGAATTGCAGGGCTTTTTTATGGAATAAATACAGAAAATAACACAAAAGGAATTCCTAAAAAATGGCTAGAAGTAATTGTAAAAAAGGAAGAAATTAATGATTTGTGTGAAAAGTTATATGATTTGAATTTTTGAGTTATCCACTTTAATATGAGTTATATTTTTCAAATTTTGTAAATTGACCAATTTTTGACAAAACAATAGTCTGCTTTTTTCCATAAAGTAGGGTTTGCAAACCCTACTTTATGGAAAAAATACATTTGCACAGAATAAAATTTGGTAAAGGTTTGCCCTTTTATAAAATGTTACTCATATTGCACTTATTACAATATTTCAAAAATAAATATAGATGGATTTTTTAGTTTGTAGTTTCAATAGCAGCAACTTCTTTATCTTTATTTGATTCAGAATTATAATCATCATTCTTTGAAGGAAGCGTAAACCAAAACGTTGTTCCTTCCCCTTCTGTACTTTCTACCCCTATTTTTCCCCCATTTTGTTCTACAAATTCTTTACAAATAATTAGTCCTAATCCAGTTCCTTTTTCGCCTTCTGTTCCTTTTGTAGAGTATTTGTTGTCTAGTTTGAAGAGTTTTTGAGAAACTTCTTTTGGCATTCCTACTCCTGTATCTATTACAAATATTTTGGTAAAGCCTGTATTATTTCCTTCTTGGTCTTTTTCTATTTCTGCTTTTACTCGTATTTTTCCTTCTCTAGGTGTAAACTTAACAGCATTCGAAACCAAATTTCTCATAATTGTAAAAACAGCATTTTCATCAGCAAAAACTTGTTTTTCTTCTACATCTATACATTGCGTCTGAATTTCTTTTTCTTCTATTTGAGGCATTAATATCGTATACATTTTATCGACAACTAATTTCAATTTTAGGTTTTTAGGCTCTAAAGCAACAGCTTTCATCTGAATTCTTGACCATGATAACAAATCTTCTAAAAATTTATACAAATTATCTAGCGTTCGTTCTTGGTCGGCTGCCATACTAATTATTTCTTCTTTTGGAAGTTTGTCGCCAAAGGTAGAAATAAGGTGTGAATATCCTTTTAGAGAATTGAGAGGGCCTTTAAGGTCGTGAGCTACAATAGAAAAAAAACGGTCTTTTGTTTTATTAATCGCATCGAGTTCTTTCTTCGATTCTACAAGTTGTTTGTTGATAGAGTGTAATTCTTGATTTTGTTTTTGAATAGAATTACTTTGATTTTTAAGAATTTTCTGCGTTTGTTTTCCAAAACGATAACGATTGTAAATAAGAAATGCAACAATGCCCAAAGCAATAACAGCTATAAGTGCAATAATATTAAACATCTGCGCTCTTTCTACCTCGGCTTTTTGTTGGAGTTGTTTTTCACGCTGATTGAGTTCAAGCACATCTATTTCTTGTCGGTGGCGCTCCTGTTCAAACTGCATTTGAAGACTATTAATTTTACGAATAGAAACCTCATTACTTACTGAATCTTTGTAAGTCAAATATTTTCTATAATAATTCAAAGCCATTTTATCTTTCTGACTCTTTTCGTATAAATTCGCAAATGAGAAATAGACTTGTTTGTACAATAAATTATTTTCCAAAGATAAAGCCGTTTTTTCAGCTCGTTTCAAAAATAATTCAGCTTTATCATACGAAGTTTCTGCACTATAAATATTACCCAAACGAATAGAAAGCAAAATAGCTTGTTGAGCTTCTCCCAACTGTTCAGCAATTTGAAGAGCATCAAAAGCATATTTTTTGGCTAAATTATAATCAAACTTTGTAAAATATAATTCTGAAAATAATTCATAAGTAGCTAACAAACATTTTTTCTTTGATTTTCCAGTACAGAATTCTTCCGATTTATTAAGATAAAACAAAGCATTTTCATACTCTTTTTTAGCTATAAAAACTCGCACAAGCCCGTGTGCTGCAGCAGCTTGTGTTCTTTTGTTTTCATTAGTGTCTTCTTTTTTATTTTTACTTTCTTTGCTTGCCCATTTTAATAATTCTTCATAATAATACTGAGCCTCTTTATATTGCTTACTCTCAAGATAAAGATTAGCAATACTTTCATAAAAATCTTCTTTTGTCAGTAATGGATTTTTATAACTTCTCCAAAGCTCAAAAGCTCTCAAATAACTATTCAAAGCCTCTACTTTATTTCCTGTTTCGTCATAAATTTTTCCAAGTTGATGAAACAAAAAAGGAGGAGGAGTACCCTTTTGTGTTGCAAATTCTGAAATTTGATATTCTATGACTTTCGAAGCCTTTAAGTGTTCGCCTTTAGTTTGCAAAACTTTAGCATAATGATACGCAGAAATAGCGACAAGATGAGTAGGAATGAGTTTTTGCCCTAATTGATATCCTTTTTCAGCATATTTATATGCCATTTCATTATCATTTTTTATAGCTGACATAACAATAGAATTATACAGAGAAAGTTTGACAGTATCTTCTTTCTGTCGTAATTCTAGTGCTTGAATAAGACTATCTAGTTCCTTAACATTTTGATTGTAAGAAAAACTACAAAAACAAGTAGTATAAAAAACCAAAAACAAAACTATTTTTGAAATATTTTTTTTATTAAAAATAATACTCAATCCATCTTTCAACAAAGAAAAATATTTTCTCATTTGATTAAAATAAAAAAAATAATATGGATGAAGACGATTCATATAAAAAAACACAAAAATAAAATAGCAAAAAAATAAAGTATAATAAGTAAGACAGCAAAAAATAAGCTATTAAGTCAAATCTTTAAACAAGACAAAAAGAAATAATTAGTTGGTCCACAAATTTATTCATTTAATTTTTCATGAACAAATTGTATAATATCTGGAAAAAATAATAAAAAATCTTTTTCAATACTAGAATAATTCTGTTTTAAAAAATTATAAGATTCAGGTAAATGAGTGGCATATTTTGCCCTATTAGAAAGTCCATTTAATGATTGTTCCATTCCGTATAAAGTTGCATAATGTATAAGCCAGTCTTGCTGCTTCATTCTCAAAAACACTTGTTGTGCTAAAGGTGGCAAGACATCATAGTTTTTTTCTAAAGTCTGATAAATAAACGTTGAAAACTCAGTTAAATTATCATTTTCACTTTGATTTTCAAATTTATATTTATCAAAATGTACTCCTAAAAAATGGTCATAATAAATATCTGTAATCACAGGTGCATATTTTCCAAAATCAGCGTGTAAACGTTTGTTAGTTTGTAAAATAATCGGATGCTGGTCAGTAAATGTATCAATATGACGATGTAAAATAATTCCTTTTGCTATTTCTTTTGGATAGTCTTTGTATTTATTTCCTCGCACAAAATCACCCAAAAAATTACCTACGACTATATTTTCTATTTTATTTGATAAAAAAAAATGAGCCAAAAAATTCATATAAAAATTTTAAAAGTGATCAATCTAAGAAACAATAAGGGTATCGCCTTAGTAAGATAAACAAAATAAACGATAATAGTTTTGTCAGATAATTCTAAATTGAGAAAAACCTACCTAATTTTCATAATAATTAAAAAATTAGATAGGTTTTTTAGATAAAAAGCTTCGTTTTTAGCTCTTATTTTTTACCATTTTGTTTAGCCTGCTCAAAAGCAACTTCACGAAGTGCAGCCAATGATTTTGCACCAGAAGCTCCATCTATTGCCTTGATAGCCAGTTCTTTTGCTTCTTTTAATGCGCTTGTCAGTTGCAGGTTCAAGAATTTGATTTGCTCATTTTGCTGTGTAATTTTGCTAGAAAGAGCATTGATTTGACGTTCTGCAATACGCTTTTTGCCTTCGTTTTCTTTTGCCAACAAATCAGATGTTGCTTTATTATCTCTCTGAATAGCAGCTTTTGTACTTTCGTAAGCACGTTTGGTTTCACTATCCAATTTTTTAGGAAGTTCTTCAGCTTTTTGAGTTGCTTGTTCGTAGCTTTCTTCTTTTTCAGCTAAAAGTTTTTCACGTAATGCCCACTCTTTTTCTTGTTCTTCTTTGAGATTTGTCAATTCTTCAGCACGAGATTTGGCAAGTTGAGCAGCTTCGTCTTTTAGTTGCTGACGAGTGAGGTTTTTCTCATACTGATACGTTTCTTCTTCTCTGTCCAATTTAGTTTGCCATTCTTTTTTGCGCTCACTAAGTGTGGAATTGTGTAAATCTTCGGCTTCTTCATACGCCTTTTTAGCTTCTTCTTCGGCTTGTAATTGCTCTTTTCCAGTTTGAGTAATGATTTTTTCGAAAGACTCAGACTTCTCAATATATTCTTGAATGAGTGCCGAAAGTGTATTTTCTTCTGCTTCCTCAATCTGATGAAGTTCTAAAAGCTGCGTTTCGATTTGGTTACTTTCATCTTGCAAAACGGCTAAATTTGCAGCCTCTTTTGTCAGATTATCCGAAAGTCCACTAATTGCAACACCTACATTTCCTTTGATATTTTCAAAAGCCATAACAACACTTTCCACAGATTGATAACCACCATTTAGGTCATTATTTGAAACTTGTTTTGGTTCTGCTTTAGCAAAACTCTGAACTTTTGGCGCAGATTTTTGAGGAGCGATATTTTTTTCCAAATTGCTTTGCAGCGTTTTGTTTTCTGCTTTTAGCTTGGTTACTTCTGCTTGAAGTGCTTTATTTTCTCTTACAAGGTCTTGATAAACATCAAGAATTTCCTTTTTTGTGTTTTTCATTGAAACTGCCATAATGCTATATTTTTTTTGAAGGTTTTGAATATTTTTATTATTTCTAGCGCAAGATTCTATCTTGTGCTTATCATTTAGTAAGCATATGCTTACTAAAAAGAGTGTCCAAGTAGAATGCTTGAACAATAAATTAAAAAGATTATTTAGAAGTTGGATTATCAAAAGCTCTCAAAGAAAGTGATTGTACTTGCTCCAAAGCGTGTTTGAGTTGAATTGTTAAGTTATCAACTTCTAATTTTCCAGCTTCTACATTCAATTTCAAATCTTCTATTTGTTCGGCAAAGATTTGCGTATTGGCAGTTTCTTCTCTGTCCATTAATTCGGCAACTGCTTTTCCTTCTTTTGTCGCTTCATTGGCCGCTTTTTCTCTTGCTTTTTTGACTTCGTTTTTGAGTTTTTCATCAAATTCTGCAATCAAAACAAGATTTTTTTGGTGTTTCTCATCTTTTTCTGCCAAAACTTCTTCACGAGCTGTCCACGCCTTTTCTTTTTCAGCTTTTTGTTCTGCTAGTTTGCGTATTGTTTGTTTTTTCTGTGCT
>PFKD01000136.1 GCA_002784125.1 Flexibacter sp. CG_4_10_14_3_um_filter_32_15 | reverse complement strand
AGCTTGATTTGCTTTAAACGAGTACAATTTTTTTTTCGTGCGTTTACCCTAGTAGCTTTTTATTATTTATCAAATTCTAATTATAGAATACAACTTGAGTTATTAAATGATTAATAACTAGGATTTTGCTTAATAACCAGGGTTTTGCTCTAAAACAGGATTTGCATCTATTTCACGCTCAGGAATAGGTAAAATAATTTTAGGATCATTAAAATCAATTTCACTTGGCGCACCACCTAAATTAGTGTTTTCAATTCTAGTTACACCTCTTCCATTACGGGTAAGGTCAAACAAACGATGTCCTTCAAAAGCAAGTTCTCTTCTTCTTTCTTCAAGAACTTGATCTACAGTAACAGAACTAAGTGCAGCCGCACCTCTTGCAGAACGCAATGAATTTACATCAGCTAAAGCAGCACTAAAATTACCCAATTTTGCTTGAGCTTCAGCTCTATTAAGTAAAACTTCAGCATAACGTATAATTCTTGGACTAGAAAGACCTGATATTGAGTTTTCAGCACCAAATTTAAAATTATAATCATCTCCATCCTCTGGTCTGATGAAACCCAAACGAGCATCTCCTTGAGAATAAGTGTTGATGATATCATTTGTAGGACGAATATCTCCATAACCAGAAGGTATAAATATATCGCCTAAATTGTTAGCACCTCTGTTCTCATCAGCAGCAAATCTCAAAGTAAAGATTTCTTCAGATGAACCAGAAGTAGTCCACGAATCTATGTAGGCTTGTCCTTGAAGAAGCTCAAACCCACCAACTTTATTTGCAGCATCAATAGCTAGTTGGTTATCACCTTTATAAAGATAAACTCTTGACAACAAAGCATAAGCAGCTTGATCAGAAATACGGAAAGGGGTTGAGTATGACATCAAAGGAGCAGCTGCCTCCAAATCTGCAATTACTTGTGTATAAATCTCAGCTACAGTAGCACGACCATTAAATTCATCCTCAAAGCCTAAAACTAAAGGTACACCAAGGTTTGCACCGTTGCCGTCAATATAAGGGCGTCCAATAAGACGTACTAAGTCAAAGTGAGCCATAGCACGACCAAATAATGCTTCTCCTTTAATAGAGTTGCGAAGCGCCTCGTTGTCTGCACCACTAGCCTCCAAGTTATCTATACTAGCTAAAATATTATTAGCTGCTTTGATAGTTTGATAGGCTCTAGTGTACAAATCACGAATAGTGCCTGTTTGTGCTACTACGTTGTACGAATAATAATCAATGTAACGACCAGAATTTTCAGTAGTGATAAGCGTATTATCTGCCATCAAGTCTGGAATTACTATCATATCACGTCCGTAATAATTGAGTGTCTGCATACGGTCATACATACCTAGTATAGCAGCATTTGCTGCATCTAAAGAACTAAATACTTGATCGTCGCTTAATGACTGTTCTGGTTGTACATCCAGAAAGTCGTCGCAACTAGTAGTTGTAGCAAGTAAAGCTACAGCTAAAGAAGCAGTCATTATATATTTTCTTATAGCCATTGTTTTATTAAATTTTATTTGTGTTAAATAACATTTTACAATACTTGCCGGTACGCTATTACATTAAGCATATCGACAAAATCAAATGTATTAAAATATTATAGAGAAATGTCTATACCAAATGTAAGTGCTTTTCCATTTGGATAACGGAAAAACTCAGTACCTGCTTCATCTGCCTCAGGATCAAATCCTGTATAGTTTGTAGCAGTCCAAAGGTTTGTACCTTGTACATATACTCTAACACCTGATAATTTTGCTTTAGAAAGAATACTAGTAGGAAGAGTATATCCTAAAGTTACATTTCTCAAACGAATATAAGAACCATCTTCTAAGAAACGAGTAGAAGGTTGGTTAGCATTTCTGTTTCCTCCTAATAGAGCTTGTGGACGAGTAGCGATGTCACCTGGTTGTTGCCAACGGTCTTCAATAGTAGCTGTGCTCTGATTCAATCCAAAGAATGCACCGTCAGAATCTGCGATACGACGAGTATCATTATAAAGATCATTTCCTTGTACAAAATAAAGAAGTGCTGAGAAATCAATACCTTTATAAGAAACAGTATTGATAAAACTACCATACCATTTAGGTACTGCATTTCCAACAATTCTACGATTTGCTTCACCATAGCTAGAAGTAAGTGTACCTTCTTCTGTAAGCCATTGAGGCTCACCTGTTTCAGGGTTTGCGCCTTGGTAATCTCTCAAATAGAAAGAACGTACTGGTTCTCCTTCTCTAAGAACTTGTGTTCCTTGAACGATATCTAGTCCACCTGGAAGCTCAACGACTTCATTTCTGTTAGCAGTAAATAAGAATGTACTTGTCCAAGAAACACCTTCTTTACCACCTACAACGTTACGAGTAACTACTTGTACCTCTACACCTCTATTACGGATTTTACCGATATTATCATTACGAGTAGTAAAACCAGTAGTAGAAGGAACTGGAACTTCAAATAATAAATCTACTGATTCACGGCTATAGTAATCAATTGAACCGTTGATTCTTTCATTTAAGATTCCAAAGTCTAACCCAATATCGTACTGAGAAGTTCTTTCCCATTTCAAATCAGGATTTGCAATTTGCGAAGGAACAGCACCTGGTTGTCCGTTATAAGCAGCAGAAAAGCTGTATAAACCTAAACTAGGAAAGTTGTTGTTTGGATCAGCTTGAGTAGAGAAGTTTGCATTACCAGAAATACCATAACCAACACGAAGTTTAAGAAGGTTGATAATTTCTATGTCTTGTAAGAAAGACTCTTCTTTGATGTTCCAAGAAGCACCAAGAGCTCCAAAAGTAGCTGATCTATTGTTTGCTCCAAATCTTGAAGAACCATCTCTACGAATACTGGCTGTAAGACGGTACTTGCCCATATAAGAGTAGTTAGCATTAGCCAAAACAGATGCAAAGTTATTATCACTACTTGCACCAAAAGTAGATTCAGGAACAGCTGCAGAGTTGAGTGTTAATAATAAACCGTTTGCAAAACCAGTACCCCCAGTACCAAAAGAGTTGTTTTTATTAGATTGAGTCTCAGCACCTACTAGTACATCAAAAGTATGTACTTCGTTGAATACACGATTATATCTCAAAATAGCTTGAGAAGTAAGTGTAAAGTTCTCAGTAGCACCTTGTGTAATACGTCCTCTAACACCACCATTAGGGTCTCTAAGCCCTCCGTCACTAGTAGTAAGATCAGTAATAGACTTTTCAGAAAGATTAACCCAGTCAATACCTACTTTAGCATCTATAGAAAGACCTTTAATGATTTTATAACTAGCATTGATATTACCTAGTGTACGGAGTGTCCCACTCAATCTTTTGTTAAGCTCAGTAGTACGAACGAAGTTATCTTGAATAAATGTATAATAACCAACACCATTTACTAATTCGCCTGTAACAGGATCACGAGGAGAGTCAAAAGGAGCATTCAAATAACCACCTAATAATGGACTATTGAACTGATTACCTGGAGAAGCACTTATTCTATCAGCATAAGAAATATTCAATTGTGTACCAAAAGAAAGTTTGTCATTTGCTTTATGATTAACATTAACACGACCAGAATAACGAGTAAAATCACTTCCAATTAGGATACCTTGTTGCTCGAAATAACCTCCAGAAATAAAGAAAGTAGTTTTATCATTTCCACCAGAAGCAGATAAATCATGGCTTTGTGTAACACCTGTACGGAAAGCTTCATCTACCCAATTGGTATTGGTATTTCTTAATTCAGCTGGGAATTCAGCGTCAATTGCTTCTTGAGGAAAACCAGAGTTAGCAAGAACTCCAGAATAGTAATCTATAAACTGATCTGTCGAAAGAGGCTTATAATCATTAAAGTTAGCTTGAGTAGTACCATACTGAGAACTCAATTTGAACTTTGTTTTGCCTCCTTTACCAGCTTTAGTCGTAACTAAAACAACACCATTAGCACCACGAGAACCATAAAGAGCAACAGCAACAGCATCTTTCAATACTGTAATGTTTTCTATATCGTTAGGATTAATATTAGACAATGGGTCTTGAATAAGTGATGTTTCTGTACTTCCGTCATTTGCATAAATAGCTGAAAGGTCTGGAGAATCTTGAACGATAACACCATCAATCACATAAAGAGGACTACGGTTAGCCCCAACAGAACCTGTACCACGTACTCTGACTTGAGCTACAGCACCTGGCTGTCCTACGCTACTTGTAGTTTGAGCACCAGCTACACGACCTTGGATAAGTTGGTTTACGTCTGTCAATGGAATCTGAGCGATTTCTTCGCCATCTACTACTGATACAGCAGAAATAAGCTCTTCACGAGTTTTGTTTCCTGTATATCCAGTAACAAAAACGGTTTCTAACTCTCCGTCCATCATAGTTACGTCAATAACTGTACGGTTTCCGATAGCTTCTTCTACTGTTTTGTAACCTACAAAACGGTAAACGAGTGTTTCTGTTCCTTCTGGAACTTCAATAGAGTACTTTCCTTCGATGTCAGTTTGTGTACCTTGCTGTGTTCCTTTGATTTGCACCGTAGCACCTGGCAACGCACCATCAGCAGAGGTTACAGTACCTGTAATTGTTCGTTGTGCCCATGTCGAACTAACGAGCAAGAACATCAACATCATACTAAGTAATAATTTTCTCTTCATGAGTAAATTGATTAATTTGATAATGAAAAATTTAAAAAAATAATTTTCGGAGGGTATATTTATTTTGATAGTTATGTAAATAATTCATTTTTTTAAAAAAAAATATAAAATGAATTACAACAACCAATTATCATAAATTATATTAAGCAATGAAAAATTGCTTTTGTTAGTGTAGAACTAAAGAGGGATTATTGAGTTAGCTATTTCTAGATAAAAAACCTATTTTTTTCTATTACTTTTCTAAATAAAGAATAAAAAATCTTATCAAATCCTTTTTCTAGTGTCAAAAATCTGCACTTTCCTTAACAAAAGGTAATTTTTCTGAATGCAAGTAAATCAAAATTTATATGAAGACAAAATGATTTTTACAGAATTTTATGCAAAAGGTTGTTAAAAAATACTTTTTTTTCTGTAAATGATTGTATTTCAAGTTGTTAATTAATTATTTCAGAAAAATGAACAATATATGTATTTTGTACAAAATGATGCTCATCTCTTGCAATACCTGCTATCACATACGTATTCCTACCACAAGCATGTCATCGATTTGTCGTTGTAGTCCTTGCCAGTGAATAAAACTTTCTTGTAATTTCTTTTGCTGTTCTTCAAGTGGGAGATGTTGTATTTTGCCTAGCAATTCTATAAAACGTTTCTTAGAGAATTTTTTACTATCAACTCCACCGAATTGGTCTAAGAAGCCATCGGTAGTAAGATAAACCATATCATTTTTTTGAAGACTAAGGTATTTATCCGTAAATGTTTTCTGTTTTTGTTTAAGTAGTGTTCCACCAATAGAGAACCTATCTCCTTTTATTTCTTTAATTTGTCCATTTTCAGTATAGAATAAAGAGTTTTTTGCACCTGAAAACACAATTTTACGATTTTCTTTATCTAAGCTAATCATGGACATATCCATTCCATCACGGCTTTTCCACATTTTGCCTGTTTCGTGAAGCACATTTCCTTCATTTTGCTTCAACCAATCTACAATTCCGACATTCATTTCGGTTAGAATCTTAGCAGGTTCATCAATTTGTTTGACTTTTGTAGTCTGCTCAAGCATAGCAAAACCAACCACAGACATAATTGCCCCTGGTACACCATGCCCTGTGCAATCTACTACTGCAAACTGACTTACTCCATTCTTTTTCCATGTCCAATAAAAATCTCCACTTACAACATCACGAGGCTGAAAAAGTATAAAATGTTCTGTAAAAGCATCTGCCATTTCTTCTTCTGAAGGGATAATCGCATCTTGAATACGTTGTGCATAACGAATTGAGTCCATAATTTTTTTATTCGCAGACTCTATTAACATATTCTGTTTTTCTACTTTTTCTTTTTCTTTGGTAAGTTCTTGAGTACGTAATACAATTTTTTCTTCTAGGTGTTTTTTATTTCGTTCTACTCGCCATATTCTCCATCTATAAATTAGGAAAAGAATCAATAAAGCAATTATTACAAAGGCAATTTTTGCTTCAATCGTATTATACAAAGCTGCTGTAATGCTAATATTGACAGAAATAGGCTCTTCGTTCCATACACCATCCGAATTAGAACCTTTTACCAAAAGTGTATATTCTCCTGCATCTAAATTAGTGTATTGCGCCTCTCCTCTATTAGATTCTATCCAGTCAGCATCAAAACCTTCTAATTTATATTTATATTTATTTCTTTTTGGGAGAGAATAATGAAGAGAAGCAAAAAAGAATGCAAATGAATTTTGTTTGTGATTAAGATTTATTTTTTGAGTAACAGAAATATGATTTTGAAGAATACTACTATCCCCAATTTGCACATTTTTATTATTGACTTGAAAATTGGTAAATAAAATAGGAGCGATATAGCTATTTCCTTTTATGCTATCTGGATGAAAATAATTAAGACCATTGATACCTCCAAAGTACATCATTCCAGACTTTCCTTTCGCATAAGCACCTGAATTAAACTCATTGGCTTGTAAGCCGTCTTCTACACCAAAATTAGTAAAAGTAGTATCTGATGGAGTGAACTTACTGATTCCTCTATTTGTACTAAACCATAAATTCTTTTTCGAGTCTTCCAAAACACCATACAAAACATTGTTTGGAAGTCCGTCTTCTTCTGTAAAATGAGTAAATTTTCCACTTTTTCTATCTAATGAATTTAGTCCACCACCATAAGTCAAAACCCAAAAATGTTTTCTATCATCTTCATAAACAGGATATACTCGGTTTGTACTGATACTATATCTATCCTTTACATTACTTTTGTAAGCAGAAAAAACTTCATTTTTTGTATCAAATTTGTTTAATCCTCCTCCATAAGTACTCATCCACAAAGTGCCTTCTGAATCTTCGAAAATTCCTCTTACTCTATTATTAGATAGAGAATTTGGAACATTAGGCTCATGAGCAAAATTTTTAAATGAATTTGTCTTTTCATCATATCTTGAAATTCCTCCTTTGTCTGTTCCTATCCAAACGGTACCTGCTTTGTCTTGATAAATTACTCGTATGAAATTACTTAAAAGGCCTGTTGTAGTTTTTGTAGTAAAATGTTTTTTGAGTGTTGCTCCTAATGAAGGTCGGCTATTATCAAACACATAAATTCCATCTTCGACAGTTCCTACCCAAACTTGATTTTGATTGTCTTCATAAATAGCATAAATTCCTTTCCTGGCTACAGTTCCGATAACAGAAGCTTGTTCTATTCCTTCTTTATACTTATTTAAACCTTGTATCGTACCTATCCACAAAATACCATGTTGGTCTTCCAAAACACTACGTACTGTATTATCGCTCAATCCTGTACGAGATGCATTATATGTATCAAATTTTATTCTATTTCTATCAAATTTATTGATTCCATAGCCATTTGTTCCAATCCAAAAAATACCTGCTTGATCTTCAAACATCGTCAAAATATCATTCGAAGAAAGACTAGAAGGGTCAGTATTACGAGAACGAATAACACGCAGACGAGGAGAGCTATACCAAGGCTTTAAATATTGCAAACCATCATTTGTCATGAGCCAAAGTAAACCTCTACTATCCAAAAAGACATTATTAATAGTTAAATATCTATTTTGAACAACATCTATATAATTTTTGATTTGAAAAGTACGTTTGAAAAGTCCACCTGCTCCACCTGCCCAAATATTTCCTGCATTATCCATGACCATTCCATTGATGGCATCACGCTTGAATCCTCGTTTTTCAAATTTCTTTTCTTTTCTATCAAAGACTGCTAATCCTGCATTTGTACCTACCCATAATATTCCCTCTTTGTCTTCTAAAAAACAACGGACAATACACTCATTAAGATTTTTTTCTCTAAAGACTTCAAATGTTTTAGAGTCGTTCAAAAAATGAACTAATCCCTCGTCTGTCCCTGCCCAAATTTCTCCCTTTTTATCACAGATAATGGAACGAACTGTATTACTAATAATACTGGTTTCATCAATCGGATTGTTTCTATATCTAGTAAAACGCTGTTTGGCAAAATCAAAAACATTCAACCCTCCCTCTGTGCCTATCCATATATTTCCTTGTTTATCTTCTGTAATACAAAGGATTAAATTATCAGAAATAGAATTTGTATTATCAACAGCACGTTTGTAATGATGAAATTTTATTCCATCGTACATATTGAGTCCGTCTTGAGTGCCTATCCAAAGCAAACCACGAGAATCTTGAAAGAAAACGTTAGGCGTGTTTTGTGAAAGCCCCTCATCAATCGTAATATGCTCAAAAGACATGTTGCTTTGTGCATACGAAACAGAAAATGTACTCTGCACAAAAAAACAACTCATTATCAAAACAATCGAATACAAAAACGTCAAGAAACGACCTGTAAATCTGTTCTGTAAAATATGTCTCCTAGTGTATTTTTTTAGAGTAAAAATTATATTTTTCGTGTAAAAGTTCAAAAAGTATAAGCAGAAATGGTGATTAAAACGAAAATAGAGTAACTTTAAATGGTAGAGAAATATCTCTCAACACACAAAGTTGCTTAAAATTATGATAAAAATCCACTACTAAATCATAAATTTTAGAGTTTGTGTGTAATTTTTATTCTAAAAACCAATAAAAACAAATAAGTATTCGTTTTTTGAGTTTTGAGTTTGAAAAAGGGTTTTCTAATTTTGCATATTCAATTTTACTAAAAAAAGACAATCAAAACCAACTTGAAACAGAAATTAGTACGCTCTCTAAAAGCCTTTATCAATAAATTAGGTTACCACATAGATAAAATAGACCGAAATTCGCTTACTATGATAGGTGGATTAGAACGCAGCTCCAACCACACTTCTCCAAAAAGTTTTATAGACGTGGGAGCTTCTGACGGAAGATGGACAGAACTAGCGATGCAATTCTTTCCAAATTCACATTATTTACTCGTTGAGGCACAAGAAGGACACCGTAAGGATTTAGAACTTTTTCAATCAAAAAACAAAAATATTTCGATTTGTATGGCTGCTGCTGGCGATACCGAAGGCGAAATTTATTTTGATGCCTCCGACCTTCACGCAGGACTTGCTTCTAAAGAAAAACTAGAAAAAAACTGTATTACTGTTCCTGTTACGACGATTGATTTGCAAGTAGAAAAACACAAATTACAACCTCCTTTTTGTATAAAATTAGATACACACGGTTTTGAAATTCCGATTTTGGAAGGAGCTACAAAAACCCTTGAAAAAGCTGATTTATTGATTATTGAAGTATATAATTTTCAGATTGTACAAAACGATGAAGATGCTTCACAAAATAGCCTTCGTTTTTACGAACTCTGTCAGTATTTAGACAAAAAAGGCTTTTATCCTGCTGATTTGGTGGATATTATGCGAAGAAAAAAAGATGATATGCTTTGGCAAATGGATATGTTTTTTTATAGAAAAGAAAATCCTGTTTTTGAGAGTAATTCGTATGATTGAAATTGAACCTTTTATCTATCAAAACAATGTTTTTCAATAATTTTCTTTTTTTGTTCTTGTAAAATCGCATCTAGTTCTGAAACAGAAACTCCTTTTGATAAATAATTTCCTCTTTCAGTTTCTAATTTCGTTAAATCTTCTAGTATTAAAATTTGTTGATTTTTGGTAGGTATAGGGATTTTAATTTTTTGAATATCTCTTGGATAAACATGAGGTTGAGCTTGTCCTCTTTGTAATTTATACAATTCAGACTGAACTACTTTAAGAATTTCATAAAGTAGTTTAGTCGAAATTTTATTTTCATTTAAAGACTGAACTGTCGTACAATCAGAAGCAAATATTTCTGTATCCCAAAAATTCAAAAAACCTGCATACGCTCCTGATGCACTTATAGTTATACAATTTTCAGAACGATTTGATACATTATGAAAATAAGCTGGCTGCTGTCCTCCTGCTATAACAGGGATTTTTCCCTCTATAGTTTTTGCTTTTGTGATAGAACTTCCTTTTTGAATATGTGCAACTGAATCAAGAATAGTTATATTTTCTGATTGCCAAATTTCTTCCCAACTTGTTTTCGTTACTGTTTCGGTACTAATTTTTTTATCAAAATCAGTTTGGTCAAAATCTATCAATTCTACTAAATTGAATAATTGTACATGTTCTTTTATTTCTTCATTGATCGTTTTTATTTCTTCATTTAAGATAGATTTATAAATATAACTACTTGCCTTTTTAGGGTTTAATATATTTTCTTCATCAAATAATTTCCCACCATACTTATTAATTTTTATTCCCTCTTGTCCTTTTCGTGTACTAAATTCATATCCTAAAGTTTCTGTTTGCTCAGTAGTTGTCTTACCTGTTTTTACTACAACTGTTTGTTGAAAATCATAGTATTTTTCTATGATTTGAGGGTTTTTACTGGCATCTGAAAGGCATAACATAAAATACAAAAACTTTTCTTGTTCCTTTTCTTTACAAAATAAATAAAATTTAGAATTGATTTTTTCTATTTTTTCATTTTCTGAATGCTTTTTAAAAGAAGTTGTTGTCTTTAGTTTCTTAGTTTCAGCAAGATTATCAAAAGCTATTTTATATTCCAAAAACATTTCAGTTTGTAGTAGTTCATCTGAAATTTCAGTTTTTAAAAATAGCTTATATTCTTTTAAATCAAAATCTCTATATTCTACAAATAGAGTCAATAATTTTTCTGCATCAAGATAACTAAACTCTTTTTTATGCTCCAAATTTGAAAATAAATGAGAAGCTATTTGCTGACGGTCTTCTAAAAAATCATCATTTCTTCTCTTCAAAAATATAATTAATGTTTTGACATTGGTAGCAATAAATGTTTTACTTCCTAAAATTGTAATTCCTTTTATCTCAAAATATTTCAATAAAATTTCTCTAGCTTTTGTATAAATCCCTCCACTTTCAAAAATAGAAGTAGGCAAAACAATCCCTGCTACTCCATCATAATTAAGAACTTGTTTTGTTCTTTCAATAAATAAAGTTTCAATTTCATTGCTATTTTCTGTCAAACTATCAAAAAGCTCAAAATGCGACTTTCCTACATTGAGATAATTTTTAAAAGCATCAACTGAGTAAGGTGGATTAGCCACAACAATATCAAATTTGTTCTCTTCTAATTTCAGTTTTTCATTATCTTCCAATCCATCGCCAAAAATAATATTTGCATCTCCATCTCCATTTATATAACAGGCTATTTGAGAAGCACGAGCTAATCTATAATCTTTTTCTATTCCATAAATAAAGTTTTCAGCCCATTCTGTCCCTTTTTTATAAATTTCTATCTTTTTTTGTAATTCTAAAGAAAGAGTAGAAGTATCCATTCTTTTAATAATGGCTTGTATTTCTTCTACACTTTCTGTCAAAAAATGTCCTGCTCCACACGCATAATCTAAAACTTTAGGTAAAATTTTTTCTTTTCCTTCTTTTATTTTATTCTGAATTATATTTTCATACCCCAAAGAAAGAATAATATAACGAACAATAGGAATAGGCGTAAAAAATTGTCCTTCTGATTGTTTTACACCATGATTAAGCATTAATTCAAAAAAATCGCCTAATACAGCTTGTTTATTTGAAAAACGAAAACGAAAATTCTGAATAAGTTTGATTACTTCTCTTAAAACTTTTCCATTTTGAATAAATAACTTCTTGTTATGAACTTCTTTAAATGCAAATTCATTGTGTGTATAATATTTCAGTTCTCTAAAAATTTCTTCTACTTTCTGAATTGGTGTTTGAGCAGGATAAAGACGAATAATATCTTGTAATTCTTTTTCAGAATAATAAATTACCTCTTCATTTAGTTTTTTCATTCCTATTTGATAAAGAGCCTGTAAACGGTCAATAATATGTTCATAGTGTTCGTCTTCTCGGACTTGAAAATCCAAAATTTCTTCATCATTTTTTTCCTCATCTACAATTTTGCAGAGAAATAAAGAGAGAATTTTATTGAATGCGTTTGAATTATCTGAAATATTATTGTGTCGCAGAATTTCAGCAAATTTGTTAAATAATCCTGTTGCATCTTCTATTGATTTCAAATTTTTCTTTTTGAGTGCTTTTAGTTCTAAAGAATACGGATTTGCATCTTCATCAAAAACACCATTAAAATGAACATATTTTATAAACGTATCTTTCCAAACTTCAAAAAACTCATTTTTATTCTTTGCATCTCTATATAACTTTAAATCTTCTTCTTCGATTTGTTTTAGAGGTTTTATTAAATCTTCTTCTCTGTCTTTTATTTGTACAATTAAATTTTCATATTCAAAATTATCATTAATTTGTTCTTTTTCATTCAATTTAGAGGTGTATAAAACGAGAAATTTAGCATTTTGGTCATTAGCTAAATAGGCAAATAATTGTCCTCCATGTTCATTCATTTTTATTTTTTCTCGCTCAAATTCTGCCCCCCATGTTTTACACTCTATGACCAACAAAGACTTTGTATCTTTTCCATATACACAAATATCTGACTTTCCTCCACTTGCCCCTCTTCCAGAAGGATAACGTCTTTCTAAATGAATGTCATTTGGTTCATAGCCTTTTTCTAAAAGTCTGTTTACACATTCTAATACAACATAATTCTCTGCGTGATTAAGATTTGAAGTAGTTTTATCTCCTAATTGTATCTGATTATCATTCTGTCTTTCTATTGTTGTTTGATTATCTAATCTATAAAATATTTTTTTTGTATCAATATCTACTCTTATAGTATAATTTTGTAATAAATACTTCTTTTTATACAAAATCTCATTTTGAGTTGTAAAACCTAGTTTTTCTAGAAATAATTGATATGACATATTCTTTTCTTAGTAAAGAAGTTGCTTATATTTTGAGCAAAGTTACAATTTTTTGTGAAATTTATTTAGAAATAGTATCAAAAATACCTAATAAAAACAGAAAATTATTAGATTCTAAGATAGAAGGTAAGCAGTAAATTAAATCAAACTTTCTTATCTTTGTCACTTCAAAAAAAGAAGTTCAATTTATAAACAATCACAAAATAAAAGATTATGCTAAAATCAATGACAGGGTATGGAAGTAGCAACCTAGAAAACGAAGAATATACCATTAATACAGAAATAAAAACGGTCAATTCGAAATACTTAGATTGTAGTCTTCGCCTTCCAAAACTGTTTGCAGATAAAGAAATTGAAGTAAAAAATCTAGCACAAAAAATACTAGAAAGAGGAAAAGTGTATATTAATCTCAATTACGTTTCGAAGGGAGAGAATATTTCTCAATTAGTTGTCAATCAGCAGCTTGTGAGTAGTTATTATGAAGCAATGATAAAATCAGCTAAAGAATTGAATGCTCCTACCAATGATATTTTCAGAATTGCGATGATGCAAGACAATGTTTTTATAGAAAAAGCAAACGAAGAAGCCATCGAATCGCATTGGAAAGCTATCTATCAAACCATCGAAAAGGCTCTTTTAGATTGTAATGAATTTCGAAAAGACGAAGGAAAATCCCTGCAAAATCAGATAGAGGAATGTTTGAATTCTATTCAAAATTCACTTACAGAAATCAATAAAATTGAACCTCACAGAATGGAAAAAATCCGTCAGAAATTAGAAAAAAATATTGAAAGTGTAGTCAGTTCTGAGCATTTTGATAAAAATCGTTTTGAGCAAGAAGTTATTTATTATGCCGAAAAATTAGATATTGCAGAAGAACAAGTCCGTTTGAAAACACATATTGATTATTTTTTGAAAGAATTGAATAAAGATGGTTCTAAAAATAATACGAGTGGAAAAAAACTAAATTTTATCGCTCAAGAAATGGGAAGAGAAATAAATACAATTGGCTCAAAAGCAAACGATGCTGATATGCAACATTTCGTCGTTGAGATGAAAGAAGAACTAGAGAAAATAAAGGAACAGACTTTGAATGTGTTGTAGGAAATAGGATTTAGATATTAGGGATTGGGGAATGAAAATTACAAATACAAGGGAATGGGGAAATGAAAACTGCAAATACAAATAGTTAAAAAATACAATTAACATTTATGAAAAAAATAATTTTGATTTTTATAGCCTTTTGGGTTTCTATAAACTTATATAGTCAGAATTATCCAAAAGAAAATGTACGACTAGAAAATGATGTTTGGTTTGGTGTGAATGCTCAAATTAGTCCTAATAAATTCAATACAAGTGCTAATTTGGATAGTAATTGTGTTTCAAAGAATGTGTTTTTGATTCAAGTTTTGGGAAAACATTCTACTATGGAAATGACAGATGTAGATTATTTTTATCAGCAGAGTTTGTATCTAAGTTATGAACGATTGCTTTCTCAAAAATGGATTGGAGGACTTTCTTTTAGATATTCTGAATTGAATATTAATAAAACTACACTACGTGGACATCTGCGCCATTACTCGCCTATCAAAAAACTAGATTTGACCTTGTGGCAGCAAGTCGCTTTTGAGAGAGTTTTATCAAATAATTCTTTTTACGACCCTGTTTCTAGGCTTTGTTTTCAGTTTGCAGCCAATAAATATTTCAGCATTTCTAAAAAAAATCCACAAAAAAAACTCCTCGGAACAATCTCTTTTGAGCTTTTTAAAGAAATTCAGAAAATAAATCCCAATTCGGAACGTCGTTTTTTTCAAGAACAACGCCTACAAACAGAATGGTTTTTTCCTATTCATAAAAACGTATATTTGGGAGCTTTTGCAGGATTTCATACCAAACAATTTATTGCTTTGGCGCAGTACAATATGAATGGAGAAGAACTAAAACCTACAAGAAGGCTAAATCAACAAACGCCTATTTTTGGAATAAATGCCATTCTTACATTGGGCAAAAATAATATTCCAAACAGACGTTTGTGGATAGAATAAAGTTTTCTACTTAACTTTATTCATATAATTTCAAATCTGAATTCATATCAACTTTAATACTTTCAGCTATTTTTTGAAATAAAAGAGAAGGAATTTCAATATTGTGGTCTTCTAATTTTACATCAAATGTACTTTTTATAGAAGCCTTTCCATTCTTGACAAGTATCTGACTAGGAATTTTACGAGCTTGTTTTTTGCCGTGAATTTCCAAATCTCCGACTGCTACAACATTGTATGTGCCATCAGTTTTGAGGTCATAATCTCCTTCAATTTTTCCTTTAAAAGTCGCATTAGGATATTTTTCACTCTCCATATAATTTTCATTAAAGTGTTCTTGCATCAAAGAAGACGAAAAAACAAACGATTTGATAGGAATACGAAAGGAAAATGCATTGGTTTTGGTGTCGATTACACCTTTACAGTCTTTGTTATTGGCTTCTATGTCTTCCATAGGTGCGCTAGAAAAAAAGTAAACTTTGCTTTCTTCCAAAACATAACGCTGTGCAGAAACAGAAGAAAACGAACTTTGAAAAACAAATAATAATGCTATAAAAACTACTGAATAGTGGATTTTCATAATTGAAATAATGGTTAAGGTTTGATTAACTTAGTTAAATTTTTTGCGATTAACTACAAATTCTCTTGTTAAGTTAAATCCAAAATGTATGCCACCATCTAGCCAGTCGCCACCCGTTTCGGCAATAAATCCTTTTTCTATCATCGAACGAGAATTAGTCAGATGTAACTGAAAAACGTGTCCACCTGTTTCGATATCAAAACCAACAGAAAGAGAATTATGATACGAATCAAAAAGAGGTGAGTTTTCGATAGGCACTCTGAACACATATTCAGCATTGAAAGAAGTGCGTTTTGTTAGCTTTACTCTTCCTCCAAAACCAAGTGCATAAATATCATTTACATCATTTTCGGTCGGAACAAGATTGCGATGCACCCACGAAGGCGCAAGTAAAAATGAAAATCCTTCACTAAATTTTTTACTCAAAATAAGTTGATTGGTATAAGCCAAACGATTTGCAAAAGTTCTGTCCTCTCCTGCATTTGCTTTTAAGGTATTTATGGCTGCTGTTCCTACATAAGTAACACTAATAGGCATATTTTTTTCACCTGTACTTTGACGTAAAAGGTCTGCTTTAACAAATCCGTCATACGTTTTTTGAAAAGAATTTCTACCTACACCTATCATAATTCGGTCGCTTAATCCATATTCAAAACCTAAACGAATAGTTGCTTGGTCAAGTCCAAAAAACTCATATCCTCCACCATCTAAAGTTCCGAAACGGTGCGAAATTCTGAATTCTAAAGCTCCTTTGGCTACTTTTTCCGAAGTATGAAGATTGATAAGACGAGTAGATTTGTATGCCGCTGTGGTATAGGCTGTTTTTGGATTATCTTTTTCTTGCTCGTCTAAAAGAGCATCTAAATCATCTTGAGCAAATGCAAATTGAGAAGAAAAACAAGTAAAAAATAAGAGTAAAAAAGCAGAAAGAAATGAATAATTTTTGTTCATTGATTTATTTATTTTTTTGTGGTAATAAAAGTAAGTAGATTTATTTTAGATTCATTTTAGATTTTCACACCCAATTAATCGCCAAATTAATCATTATTTGCCCCATTCTTAACCCACATTTCAATTAGTCTAATATCACAACTGGATAACTTTGCAGCACCTTTAGGCATAGAAGAATAGGCAGAAGAATGCTTGATAGAACCTAAAAAAGATGCATTATTGGCACTGCTTTTCAAAGAAGTGTAGTTTTCTAAATTAATTCCTGCCCCTGCCGTTCCTGCCGTTGAGCTAGAATGACAAGAATAGCAATTTCCTTGCAGTATTGGTTTTACCGTTCCAGAAAGTGTTACTTGTGAAGTATCACAAACAACTATGCCAAATTCTGTTTCTTCATTTTTCCACTCACAAGATGAAAAAGCGAAACTAAAAAAAATACTTAAAAACAAATAGCTAAGAAATACACTACCTTTATTTTTCATATATTTTTGTAATTTTTTGTAATTTTTATACACTACTAGAAAACTAACTATTAGAAATAAATGACAGAAACGAAGCGACAAAAAGAACCTCGTTTATGCCACAAGATAAGGATTTTCTAAATTCAAACCTATATTTGCTTTATTTTACTTTTATCTTATTTGGATAAAATAGTAACTTCTACTCTGCGATTGAGTTTTCGTGTGCCTTCTTCTTGATTACTCGCAATAGGATATTTTCCTCCATACGCTCGTGTCTGAATACGTGTGCGAGAAGTTCCATGAGAAACCAAATAATTTTGAACCGTTCTGACACGCTCGCCCGAAAGACGGAGATTAACGGTATGTAAACCCACATTATCGGTATGGCCTCCCAACAAAATTTTCATTTTGGGATATTTTTTTAAAATAGCAAGTAATTTTTCTAAATCTTGGTAAGCTATATCAAGCAGTTTTGTCTTTCCTTGTTCAAATTGAATATTATGAAAATTAAGCGTTTTGCCTACTTCAAATTGTTTATCAAACTCAGATTCTTCTTCTTGTTCTAGCTCATTATTATTTTCTACCCCTTCCTTATTATTATCATTTTCAATATTTTCTAGTGGGTTTGGAGTAATATCTTTCTTTGTACTAGTAGTTAATTGACTTTCTTTGTTGTCCGTTTCTGTACTATTTTTTAGTTCTTCTTTGGTTTCTGCTTTTACAAAAACTTTTTGATAAACGGTATCTCTGATATAAACGGTATCATGAACATAAACGATTTTTTCTTTTATGATTGGATTGGAGTTTTGTTTTTTATTCATTTTTTCTCCTAAATTAGCTTCAAGATAAACAGGTTTTTCGACTATTTTTTCTACAATTCTATCTACAAAAACAGTATCACAAGCTCCATTTACTTGATTAGAATTTTGTTTTGTATCTATTTTGTTTTTTTCTTTTGATTGATTTTTATTTTCTTGTTGTTCGATTTTACTTGCACTCGCCAAAATTTCGTCTTGCTGTTTTTCTAGTTGTTTTTGTTTTTCTTCTAATTCCTTCAATTCATCTTCTTCTGTTTTTTTCTTCCAAATATAAACTCTTCCGTCATACGAAGCTGTTGCAACTTTATCATTTTCCGTTGGACTAAAACGACAAACTCTTACTATTCTTTTATGTTCTGAAAGCACAGCTACATTTTCTTTTGTCTGTACGTCCCAAATTTTGGCAATGTTTCCGTTTGCGCCTGTTGCTAACCAATTTTTGTTTTTACTATATGAAGCTGCACTATAATTTTCATTGGGAGAAACTTTAAAAATATCCAGTTTTTTGGCAGAAGAATAATCCCAAGTAACGAGTGTTCCATCGAATGCCCAACCTGTAATTTGAGTTGCGTTTGTACCAATCACAATATCATTAATATCAGATTTTGAATGATGAAAACGACGAACTAACATATGATTTTGAAGTGAAATCGCATAGACATAATGATCAACACTAAAAATTAATTCTTTTCCTGTACTAGCGATTGTTCCTCCTGTAATGGTATTTGATAAAAGGTCTTTTTCAGAATTTATAGAAAAAACTTGCATCGGAATTTGATTTGGAATATCAATTCGGACACGCATAATATAACCGTTGTCGCCACCAAAATACAAATATTTATTATCTGGCGAAAAAACAACAAAAGAAACTGAGCGCAAAATAAGTCCATTAGAAAGCGATAAAGGTTTATTTTTGTATGTTCCTAAAAGTTTTCCATAACGAGAATCCCACAAACAAACTGTTCCATCTTCGGAAGCACTCGCCAACAAATCACCTTTTTTATTAAATGTTACTTCATAAACACTTGCCGAATGAGCATACAGACGATGCCTTAAAATACCTGTTTTGACATCCCAAATAATAATCGTTCGGTCAAGACTAGCCGAAGCAATCCATTTTCCATCAGGACTAAAACGAATATTTTGTACCCCCAATGAATGTCCTCTCAATGTTTTATCTAAGACAAATTCTACTTCATTTTTATCTGTTATCTTGTCTATTTTCTCAAAAGCTGAATTCTGACTTTTGAACGAATTTTGAGCCATCGTTTCCCCATTTTCTCCAAAAGAAGAAATAAAAAAAATACACCAGCAAAGAGTAAAAACAAGGGACTTTTGCATAATTAAAATCAAATTAGTTTTCTTTAAAAAGGGAAATTTATCAAACTTAATTTGAATTATTTTTATAAATAATTAAATAAAAACAGTTAAAATAAAAAAACAGTGGAAAATTATTAAACAAATTTACGAATCTAAATCTAAAAAACAGTTTTTTCGGTGTTACTTTGTTAAAAACAGTTAGAAAAAATGTCGCTTATAGTTCCACAAGCGACAGATTATAATTCATTAAAATTTAGTCTTAAATACCTCAGAAGCTATAAAAGCATCTTTAACAGAATCTGAATTTCGCATCATGTTTCCAAATCTATTCGCAGGGCTTTGTTTGGTTTTGTAGTTATCATAATGCGCCTCATCGCTATTCATAGCGTAATAATTCTGTTCTCCTTTATCATTTTGTCTAGTTCCTCGTGCTAATTGTTCTTTCAAACGTCTTGTTTCAGGACTCTCAGTGATAGGAGTTCCCAGTTGTGGAACGATAGGTTTTTTATCAGGAATTTCTCTCAAACTTTTGTTTCGTTCTACGAGTTCTTTGGCTCTTCTATCTCTTACTTCTTGCAAAAGATTTTCAGCAGGGTTTTCTTCTTCTTCTATCTTTGGAAGTTCGTGACGCTGTGTAAGCGCCTTCAAAGTATCTTCTAAAGAACGTCTAGGTTTTGGTTTTGGTGGTTCGATAGCCACTTCTTCATCGTCCATATTATGTCTAAAATTATTCCTCAATTTTTTGGAACGAGAATAAATAACAAACAGAATTATAAAAACAAAAAAGATAGATAATAATATAAATTCAGCCATAATTTTTTTAATTTTTAGCGCACCTTAAAAGGTACGGTACATTTTCACACGCTAAAGCGTATGCTACTTATAAAACGCTACTAAGTTACAATTTGTTAAGGTAATTCTGCAATCGTAACACGATATGGCATTTTTTGGCTTCTATCAATGATTGTGTAAACAAAATATTTCTCATTTGCATAATGCGTAATATAGATAGTTCCTTTCTTTTCTTGTTTGGTTTGGTCTAAATTAGAATCTACAAATTGTGCTACAAAATCTTCATACGACTGACGGTGCTGAAAATGGAGTTGAAGTTGATTGGTTTGTAATCCTTTTTCAGGAGAAAAAATGCTTTGCATGATATACTGCACATCGTGATAATAGATTTCAAACATCCACATATCAACTTGTGTAGTTCCGTGTTTTTCTGAGCTTACATAAATCCAATTTTTTTTACCGATTTCTTTATCGACAGCATCTGGATTTTTGCGATTTTCGAAAAATGAAATAAACTCTTTTACTGTCAGTTGATTTTTATCTGTTTGAAGTGAATCTGTATCTTTATTTATAAAAGAAAGGCTAAAAAGGCTCGTTAGAATAATAGGAATTAAAAATTTCATTGAATTTATAGGAATTGTTAAATAGAGATTAGGAAATGAAATATGTATCTTACAAAGGATGTCTAACAAATTGTCGTTTTTTGTAGGGAAAAAGCAAGCCTTTTCCTAAACTAGCTGTTTGTATCAAAAAAAATACCTGTATGGAAAGAAAAGGTAAGCCTTTTCCCTACATAATACAAATTGAGTGAGCGACACCCGAAGAGCAGCGTAGCTAATTTGTTATGTACCCTAGAAAATGATAGATACAATATAAGAATTTTTT
>PFKD01000031.1 GCA_002784125.1 Flexibacter sp. CG_4_10_14_3_um_filter_32_15 | reverse complement strand
AAATTTATTTTTTATTATCATTCTACAAAGGTTACGCAACTTTGTTGCTAGGAAAGGACTATTTTAGATTTTATAAATGTCACTCATGTTATCATAACCTATTTATATTCTTTCTGAAACGCTCCATTTTTCAAAATCACAGTTGAAATTTTATTTACTTTTGCTTCATTGGAAAGTAATTTTATTCTTGAACTATAATTTGTATCATCAAAAATGATATATTTTGTTTTAATGTCTTTGAGTTCTGCCAATGTATAAATCGGATTATTGCTTATCCAAACCATTTCTATATTGTCTAATTTTGGGAGAAATTTAGTTTCCTTTTCTAGCCTTTTATTCCATAATAGAATTGTTTTATTACTCCAAAGAATGATTTTTCCTCCATTCCAATCACGAATTTGTACAATTTCATTTCCCTCTTGATAATTTTCATTTTCGGTATAAATTGAATCCAAATTAATCAGTTTGTTTTCAGTTTTTCCATTGGAAAGTAAATCTCCAGTTAGCCAATAACTTTGAGCATTTTTGTTATAAAAACTAGCTGAATCTAAAAGCGTAACACTTCTTCTTCCTTCTTGCAAACTAAGCGCAAAACCTTTTCTTATTTGATAAAAAACCAATCGTTTTTGATTTTCTGCATCTAAATTTTTGTATAAATTTATTCCAAAAAAAAGCAGACTACACAGCAAAGAAAAGTAAAAGAAAATTCGCTTTGGCAAAACAAAAAAGCAGAATAAACCTACCATAAGTGCATATAAAAGCATACTTTCAGCAAAACTAACTCTAATGTTTTCTAAAACAGATACAGGTAATCTTTCTATTCCAAAAACTAAATAATTGACAGTCTGTATAATCCAAGACAAAATCACTCCTAAAAAACAGCTTATCGTCATGCTCAAAAAACTAGACAAAATTACGGCTATTGCACCATACAAAATTACAATCGCAGCAGGAATAACAACAAATCCAGAAAGCCAAAAATAAGTAGGAAGTTGATGAAAATAATACAGACAAATAGGAAAAGTAATAAGTTGAGCAGCCACAGAAACGGTAAGCAGTTCCCACAGATATTTTATAATTTTGTTAGGAGGAGTATAGACTTTGGCTAATTTGGGTTGGATAAGTACAATTCCTAAAACAGCCAAATAGGAAAGTTGAAAACCTACTTCAAAAATCATGTACGGACTAAAAAGCAACAAAATAATGGCAGAAAAAGCTAAATTATTATAGATAGTCGAACGCCTACTAAACGTCTGTCCAATCTGAATGAGCGCAAACATAGCCGAAGCACGAAGCACAGAGGGCGAGAGTCCAGTAAGAAAAGCATAGCCAAACAAAATGCTCAAAATAAAAGACAAATAAAGATATTTTGACTTTTTGTGTTTCTTCAAAAAACCTAGAAAAAATGCCACCATTGCACTCAAAATACCGACATGCAAACCCGAAACAGCCAAAACATGCGTTGCACCAGCCGAACGATAAGCATCTTTTACTTCATTATCCAAGCCATCTCTAATTCCTAAAAAAAGCGCACTTGCAACTCCGTAACTCTGTTTTGAAGGCATCGTTTCTTTCAAAATACTATCCGAATAAATACGAAAATCAATCGCTTTTTTACGAAATTGTTGTAAGATAGATAAGTTACTTTGAATTTCAGTATTATTTTGATTGTTTACCAAAACGACATCATACGAATTGATAAAATCTTGATGCCAAATATAATGGTACTTTAAGTATTTTTGATAGTCAAATGAAGATGGATTTTCTGGAGGATTTGTCAGAATAGGAGAACCTTTTATCAATAATTCATCGCCAAAATTATAAATTTTATCGGTATTATTTATGAAACTTGTATCGTTTAGAAATTCATTTTTTTTGAGGTAAACCAATACTTTTCCCTCTGCTAATTGCCACGTTTTTTCGGTACGAATTTTTTCTATTTCAAACTCAAATTTATAGGATTTTTCACGCTCTTGAATCTCTGAAACAATTTTTCCTTGATACGCTAAAACCGTTTTTTGATTGTTTTGAGAAATAGTTTTGATATGTAAAAGTCTTTCTTTTGGATTTATATTAGCGACCAAACTCATTCCAAGTGCCACAAAAACACCTAGTAAAGTCAGTAAATGAAGCCAAGAAAAACGAGTTTTTGAAGTTGCTTTTACAAGAAAATGAAGTCCAAAATAAGCAACTACAAAAGCAGTCAAAATTCCCAACGAAAACGCTAAACCAATTTGTGTATTTTCTCCTACTAAAATTCCGATAATTAATCCCAAAACAGGGCGTACAAGTGGATAAGAAGCCCAACGAAAAAGAGGTTTATCTCGTGGGGTCATAGGAATTGGTTGTTTAGGATTGATTATTTTCTTCCCATTATCAACGTCTGATTACAGACGATTGCTAAGGGAGTTTTTTATTTTTTTGGAAAGACGTTATTTTTTGTCTTCTTGAAAATTAATTTTTTCTACAAACTTATCGTACTTTTCTTTTTCTTCTTTTGGATAACGAATTTCGAAAGAACGAAAACCAGTAGGTGTTTTTTCGGTACGTAGATAATATACTTTTCCGTTCTCAAATCCAGAAATCACAAAAAATTTATCATTAATGGTTTGATATTCTACTTTTCTTTTTTGAGAAATATATTCTTTTTCTTGTTGTAGAGTTCGGTTTTGTCCGTTTACGCTGCCCCAAACTAAAAGTTCTATTTTTCCTCCGTCGATATAAAAAATCTGCCCGTCCTCAGCTTTCGAACTTCCAAATTTTTCAAAAACAGCAGGATAATCCAAACAATACTCAAAACGGTCGTTGCAATATTCCGATTGAGTAGAACATGATAGTATTGTGATAGGAAATAAAAACAAAAAAAGATATGTAACTATTTTAATTTTCATATCTTAAATTTATGAAATATTTCTGACAAACAAAAAATTATTCCCATTCTTCTAAATTTTTATCTTCAAAAATATCATCTATCAATAATTCATCATCTCCATTTTCGTGCACACGTTTAAAATCTTCTTCCCAGTTTTCTCTTGGTGGTTTTGATACTTCTGTATTTTCGGTTTCTTCTTTCATAATCATTTTTAGAAAATAGCATTTTTTAATCTAAAAAAGACAAATATGCCACATTTTTACACAATATACTTTTTTCGTAACAGAAATTAATGTTTAAGCATATCAAAAAAAAATGTAAATATTCAAACAAAAAGTTAAAATAAACTAATTCACTCTTCTTCAACATGTATAATTACTTAAATTAAATATATTTGCATGTCAATAATACTATTATTATTTATAGGGAATTATTTCTCAGCCCTTATTTAAAGAGAGAAAAATTTATTTGTATGAAAAATTTATTTGTATGAAAAATTTATTTTCATGTGCTTTAGCAGCTCTTTTATTTGTATTTTTTATTGCTTCTTGTGCTAAAAAAGACGAAATTACTTTATCTCAACAGGATAATTCTTTGTCTGAATTAAAAATAACTACAGATTCCTATATTTCTAGTCTTGCTTCTTCTCCTAAAATAGATAATAATACACCTCAAGTACAAGGATTTTGGGATAGAATTAGAAATGTATTAACTGTGATAGGGGATTTAGCTGGTGGAGCAGCAGGATGGGGAATAGGTGGTCCAATAGGTGCTATTATTGGTGGTGGTGCTGCGTCAGCGTTAATGTATTATGAGATAAATGATGGTAATCCGATAGTTCCAAAAGATGAAACAGTAGCTTATGCTGCTGCGAATCCAAATAATCCTTTTGACTATGTAGGCTATTATCATTATTATACTATGAATCAAATAGCAAAACCTCCTAATGATTACATAAATACTGATGGCACTTTCTCTACTCAAAAGTTTCACAGTTTTAGTGGAAATTTGTTGCAACAACAAGGAGTTATTACTTATACTCAGTTTAATAATTTATCTCTTTCTAGTGTAGAAAATAATTTATTATATATAAAAAGTAATTTGAATTATTCCAACTCTAGTGTAGATGTAAATGGTTTTTTAAATACTATTCATACTGATGGCAGAATAAATTCAGGCTCTAAAGACGCATTAGTTTCTTATTTCAACGCTCTTCAAAGTTTTTCTCGACTTCAATCAGCTACTGTACAAGATATAAACAATTTTATTTCTTATTCTACAACTATGGAAAATACAGTTGCTTCTTCTGCTCTAAACTCTGACGATAAAGCAATGGTACTTTCTACTATGGCTACTGCTAGATATGGAGTACATTATTGGTTAAAATAAAAATTAAATATACAAAATTATGAAATCATTCTTAATGTTTTTGATATGCTTTTCTTTTATTGTTTCTAATAGTTTTTCTCAAAGCAATATAGTAGAAGAAAACCAAGAAATACAACAATCGAGTAACGACAAAATCAAAGGTAAATTTTATATTTCAGTTGGAGGCACTTATGTTCCTTCCTTTGCCTTGAGCAGCAATTTAACTAAAGACGGACTATCTAGCTTAGATAATTTAACTTTTTTTAATGCAGGAATAGGAGCGCAATTTGAATATAAACGTTTTCTAACCACTGTAGGTATTGGTAGTTTATCTTACAAGAAAGATGAAGATACTTATAAATATCGTTTAAGGGGTGTAGTAAATAGTTTGGATTTATCTTATAGATTTGTACAAACAAATAATATTGGATTTAATATTGGACTGGGAGCAAGTCAAACCTTGTCATCTTTCCAAATTCTTTCTAAAAATACTATTCAAAACCTAAATACTATTAATCCATCAAATCAAACAGGTGCAATAGTACTTAACTATAATTCTATAAATTTTAGAGTTAATGCAGGTTTTTCAGTAATTAGAGATAGTTCTCCTTTAGATATTGTTTTCACTTACCAACAAGTCGTAAATAATGCTACATGGGAATCAGATTATGCAACATTATCTAATTCTCCTTCTGAAAAAGGGCAAAGCCAATTTTCTGTAGCTTTGAGAATGTATCTTTTTACTAAGAGTCGCTAATCAAATTCTTTTTTTTTATTTAACCTCCCTACTCTCTAAAAACAGAAATTAGGGAGGTTCTTTAGTTAAGTCTAAGATTTATAGTTGTCCAAATCTACAATTATGAGGTCTATTATTTCAGAAAGATGTTCAAAATCTTTATCTGTGGTAATTAAAGTAAGATTTAAAACCTTTGCAGTAGCTGCAATCCACAAATCATGTTTTCCCATATTTCTAGCCGAAAAAGACGATTTTTTACCTTCCCATTGTCTCAAAATCCCTTGACTATACGCCTCTAGCTTTGCAAAAATTTCTACTATTTCAGTAACATTTATATCTGCCACTAAAAAATTATCTAATAATTTGGCTAACTTTTCTAGCTTTGTTTTGCCCCACTTATTTCGGTAGGCTATAGATTTTATTTCTCCTAAAGAAACAACAGAAATAAGCAAATTATTCTCAACTGAAAATAGTTTTAAATCTTCTTCTAACTTTTGAGTGGGTGCATAACAAATTGTCGTTTTTTCAATTAGTTGTATGCTACCTAATCCATAAACAGGGTTAAAACCCTGTCCAATTTATAATTCAGTGTAGTTTT
>PFKD01000094.1 GCA_002784125.1 Flexibacter sp. CG_4_10_14_3_um_filter_32_15 | reverse complement strand
GTTCATTTTTGAGGTTCTACAAAGGTTACGTTGCGCTGCAACTGAAAATCAAATACTTAAAAATGTCACTCATGTTGATAGAATAAGATAAAAAAAAACACTTGCTAGAAGTCAAAAAAGCACTTAAATTTCGGATATTAATGAGAAAATAGTATTTTGGTACAAAAAAGATAAAGATTCAATGCAGGATAACAATTTTATTATGAGTGAAGAGCCAAACTCTACTACTGACGATCCAGAAAATATCTATCGTGATTATCCAGATTGGCAACATGCCTTCCGTGATTCTTGGGGGTTTATCAAAGATTTTTTCTTTCGTTTGACTCACCTCTCTTCGGATACAGATTATGTTGGAACAGTAAAAAGCATTAAATCAGGCGTAGTTTTACAAGGTTCTAACCTTTGGGTTCTGATTTGTTCGGTCATGATTGCCTCTATCGGTCTTGATTTGAATTCGGCTGCTGTTATTATTGGTGCGATGCTTATTTCTCCCTTGATGTCGCCTATTTTGGGGATTGGTTTGGGAGCAGCTATTAATGATAGAGAAACCCTTGTAAAATCGTTACGAAACTTTTTGAGTGCAATCTTACTTACTTTAGCTACAAGTGTTATTTATTTCAAAATTACGCCTTTAGGTCTTCTAACTGACCAAATGCTTTCCCGTACCGAACCTAATTTATTAGATGTTTTGGTAGCTTTTTTTGGTGGTTTGGCTGGTATTATTGCAGGTTCTCGTACCGAAAAAACCAACGCAATACCAGGAGTGGCGATTGCAACGGCTTTGATGCCTCCGTTGTGTACAGCAGGTTTTGGACTAGCGACAGGAAAATGGGACGTTTTTGCAGGAGCATTTTATCTCTTTTTCATTAATGCTGTCTTTATCAGTCTTTCGACGTATATGATTGTACGCTTTTTGAAATTTCCGTATGTGGAGGTTTTGAATCCTATTTTGGCAAGACGTGCAAGAATTACGGCGTATGTTGTTCTTACTGTGTTACTTGTTCCTAGTGTACTTTTTCTATTCAAAAAACTTACTGAAAATTTCCGTAATCAGCGTATTGCTACTTTTATTACTGAAAATATAAATCCAAATTATGATTTGAATTCGGTACAATGGAAAATAAAATTAGATTCTATTAATATTTACAGACTTCGTGTCATTAGTTTTGGCGCAGGAGATTATATCAATTATGATTCTTTACTTAATTTAGAAAAAATATTTAATAATGACGTAAAAAATGCGTGGCAACTCACAGGTTTTGATACTGAAGATAGCATTCATATTGAACTTGTACAATCGGAAGAACCTGCCGATTCTGAAACTCGTGTCGAACGTACTGTTATGAATAGTGCAAAGCGTTATATTGAGATAAAATTTAGAGAAGAACTCGGAACATACAAGCAAAAAGATGAAATAATTACAGGAAAAGACAAAGAAATAGAAGAGCTAAAAAAGGATCTTTTATATGCTAGAGGAGATACTTTGCCTTTCGAAACAATAAAAAATGAACTGAAAGCTATTTATCCAGAACTCAAAGAAATTGGTGTAGCTAGAGTCAGACAAACTGATTTTGAAAATGATTCTTTAGCTTTTATGTTGTTGGTAAAATGGGAGGGCGAACCAGCCAGAAATAAAAGGACACGAGAAAAATACGAAGACCGTTTGAAGAATTTTATGAATGTAAAATTGAAAGACAAGAAGATTGGGATTATTAATTATTGATGTTATGCAGTCAAAAAACGAAAATTATTCTGTGCCTGTTTTTCTCACGATTAAAATCGTGGGTTTCTTTTTTGTGCAAGAAAGTTACAGAAATTTTATCGAATATAAACTCTTTCTGAATTTGATTTTATCTTCTCTTTTTTCTTAAACACAATAGGAATATTCATTCTAACTTTCACTTTTTTACCTCGTTGTTCGGCAGGTTTCCAGTCGTAATATTCACTTATCAAATTCATTATTCGCAAGGCTTCTTTGTCGTTTTCTTCTGATAAACCTTTTACTACTTTTATTTCTGATGTTCGTCCTGTTGTATCTACTACAAATTGAATAAAAACTCTCCCTTCCTTCATCGTTTCCAAAAAACGCCTTTGATTATTTACAATTTCATAGAAATAGTCCATTCCACCTTCAAAAACGGCACTTTGTTCTACAATACAAAAAATCTCTTCCTCTTCTCTAGGTGCTTCAATGGCTGTTACATCCCAATTTCCTTGACAACTTATTTCAATTTCTACATCTTCAATAGTTATTTCAATATTATCATCAAAATCAAAACAGTTCATTTCTACTTCTATAATTTCCTCTTTTTCATTTGGAGTTTGTCCGAACAGAAAAAAACGAGGACTAAAAAAAAGTAAAAACACGCAACAAACAAAAGTAAATCGTTTCATAAAATTGGAATAATAAAAGTGCTACTAAATAAGTTAAAAAGTAAAATTTATACTCTTACAATTCGAAGAAGCTAACAAAGTAACGTTTTGAGAGATGCTATTTCTTAAAATTTTGTTTCCTCTTTACTTTGTTATTGTTTTTGAAACAGAATTTGATTATTATGCACACCCAAATACAATTAAATTTATGATTTTCAATACAAACCCAGATTTATACGAACGTTTTATGCACGCTGACCAAATTATCAAGGATAATAAAATCGGTGAGGCTGTAAAAGAACTGCAACAAATTCTTAGAGAAGACCCTACTTTTGGTAGAGCTTATAATCATTTGGGTTGGATTTATCACAACAAATACCAAGACTTCAAAAACGCTGAAGAGTGTTACAAATTAGCCTTGCAACATGCGCCTGATTATCCTCCTGTGTATTATAATTATGCCGTTTTGCTTTCTTCTACAAAGGCATTTGATGAGCTAAAAAAACTGCTCAGTAAAGCTGTAGAATTTGAGGGAATTAATTTGGGTACAATTCATAACGAATACGGAATTATGTACGAAATAGAAGCGCAGTATTCGAAGGCGATTGAATCATACAATGAAAGCATAAAATATCTTTTTGATACAAATCAAATCGAACAGCGTTTGGCTTCTATCGAAAGATGTAAACGAAAGAGTGGAATTTTTGGAGGCTCACACGTTTCGGATAGGTAAGTTTAAATTCACAATTTATAATTAATCATTCAAATTAAAAATTATGGCAGCAGAAGATACAAACGACCCAATAAATGGAGGAAGTGGCACAGTTGTTCCGACAAACACAGGCCTTAATCAAGTCGAAAAAACAAATGTGAGTAAATTCCAAGATTTCATCAAATACGTCGAAGAGCGTGTAGTGGACTTGACAAACCTAGAAATCAAGACGATTGTAGGCGATTTTGATGTCGATGTAAACGAGAAAGTTTCTTTAAAAAGAGATCACGATTACAAACTCATGAATAGTCGTATCAATTTGATTGATGGAGATATTACAACGCATATTAGCAAAGAGCTAGTAAGTGATGAATACGAATGGATGCGTAATTTCCACGCTCATAAAGAAGAAAAAGGACACGAAATTATTCAAGGAAATATCCAAGCGATTGCTTCTTTGATTGACCTTTTTAGAGAACTTAGCCGTGAAGAAAAATAAAAATGATTAAGTATTAAATCAATTTATTCTATTTTAATCATTTATAAGGGCAGCACTTTTCTATGAAAAAGAACTTTATTACTAATTTGGCAAATGACCTTTTACGATTAGAAGTAAATACTATCGTAAAAGACCAATTATTGTGTATCAAACCTCGTTCGCACCGTTGGGAACTCTATGATATTGCAACTGAATACCGTTCGCTTTTGAGTTCTTACACCGTTACAGCTATCAATCCAGAAATGGGAGAAAGCAGGGAAGATGATGCAGTCAGAAAAGAGTTCAAACATCTAAATGGAGGGTTGAATTCTTTTTTGGAAATACAACACTTTGCAGAACTTAAAAAAGATGAATTCAGACAAGAGTTAGAACGCAGCAAACTTACTAAGCTGCAAACTGACATGCTCAATGAAAGAGCAATACTTTGTGAACGTATCATGAGACAGAGCCAACAAATCATCGATATTTTTTTAGATTTACAAAATGATTTTGTAGAAGCGAATAAAGAAAACCTCAAAACTGAATCTGATCCAGTTGCAACCGACAATGAATTTCCTTTTATGCGTCTGAATCATTTGCCAGACTTAGACCTAAACCCTAGCCAAGTTTCTATTATCAGAAAAGTAAGTGAAATTGGAACGCAGCGAGTTTTGCTTCAAACTGTTGTGCAAGTAGAAGGGGATGTTACTTCCTATATCACAACACGTTTTTTACATCTTCCAGAAAGAGAACAAAAAATGATTAAAGAGGTACACGAATCTTCTATCATGACCTCTATCCGAATGTGGCAATATTTATTTCAAGCTATTGGAAACCTGGCAGGAAATATCTTTACAGGAATTACTGGAAAACAAGTAAATACAGGAACAGCAACAAATACGATAAGCAAACCAAAAAGAATTGGCTAAAATTAGTCAAATCAGTTACCAGTAAGTAGTAACCGGTTATCAGTAAATTTCAAGTCATGTTTTTATTATACTTTTAACTTCTAACTTGGTTATTTTAATTCTAACTTCTAAAATCTAACGTTTAAATTGGCTACTTGGAAAATAATCTTAAAAAACTTTTGGGTTCAATTTAAAAGATGGCTAGACATTCGTTTGGGTTATATTTCTGCTGCCCCACGTCTTATTTTTTATTTTATAGAAATTCTGAAACACGGAGCTTATACGATTGATACAGAATTCGAATATGTATCGAAAGATGGAAAAGATACAGAAAAATTTATTATGCGAACGCTCATCGAATTAGATGGCGATGTTACTAATTTTGTTCCTGAGCCAACAAAATATAAAGGAGAAGATTGGTTTTGCTGTTTTGAAGATGCTTTCAAATTGCATTCCGAAAACATCAAATTTTTCTTTATGAAGCTAGAAGAAAGTGCTGTTTTTTGGGCATTCATGACTACACTTCCATTGCTTATTGCTGTCAATTATCGTTTGATAGAAGATATTTGGGAATTTATCATGACAGGACATTTTTCAGACAAATTACAAGACCAAGTGTTGGAAATCGGTGTTTTTATTGCTTCTGCTATTCTTCTGCCACAAATTATCAAACTTCTTATTCCTCGTCTTTTGGCTTTTGCTTTAAAACGAATTGAAAAATATTTAGAGCAGCAAGAGGAGAAGTAACAAATCAACTATCAAAAATTTCCAAAACAAGATTGATACACTATTTTTATGTTTGATGATGAAGATACTAGAATAAGATTTAAGTAGTCGTACAAAATTAATAATACATATAACTGATTAGCGAGTGATTTATATGATTTGGCTTCGCCGAGCTATCGGTTTTAAGATTAAATACAAGATAAATTCAAATACAATCAATAATAATTATTTTTTCATTTTCATTTTATTATCCTATAATTATCATATCAATATGAGCGCCATCTACAGAAATTGAAATAGGTTTTTCTAGCAACAGCGTTGCGTTACCGTTAGCTTCGCTGACCTTCGGTTGTAGAAAGTTTACAAATAAGTAA
>PFKD01000096.1 GCA_002784125.1 Flexibacter sp. CG_4_10_14_3_um_filter_32_15 | reverse complement strand
TAAATTACGATATTACGCAGCTACGCAGCTTGAAATTTCTGTTTGATGTTTTTTTCTACAAACATTTCGCAGCTACGCAGCTAAAATATAATTTATTATCAATTAAATGATAATTTATTTAAACACGGCTTTTTTTTAATTTAGGGTGGGGAATGACAGTTGTTGATTATCAGCTATTTAAAATTAATTCTCAAAAAAAATAAAATTCTGTTTTTAAGTCAAAAGTCATTTGAATAATAACTTTTATATTTCAAAACCAAATTTTATTCTTTTGAAAAACAATATTTACACGTTGTATCAATAGTTTTTGGAGTTTTCTATAGTTGTCAGAAACTTCCTAAAAAAAGCCATTTTCTATATTCAAATCAGATTGATTCGATTATAAAAAATGGCTTTAAATAAAGTAGAAAATAGTAAGTGAAATTTATCTTAATTTTTTTATAATTCTTCTTCGCCTTCGGCTTGTTGTATCAGTTTAGTTTCATTGGTAGCTGCAATTTTGAAAGGTTGTGCTTGTACGTTTGCAAATGCTCTACGTGCAATATCTAATTTTCCTTCATTGCGATAAACTAATCCTAACAAAAACATACAACGAGAATGTTCAACAGGATCTCTCATTTGAGCAAGGGCTTTTTGAAGAGCCTCAGCAGCTTCTTGATGCTTACGAAGATGAAAAAGAGTTAGTCCATTTAAATAAAGTAAATTTTTATTAGCTGAATTAAACGTCAGACCATTTGTTGTTGCTTTAAGAGCATTTTCATAGTTGTTTTTAGAAAGTTCTAGTCGTGCTATTTGCTCATAAATTTGTGCGCTACGTTTCAAGTCTTTTTCAAATTGAGCCGATTTGTAATAAAGTTCTAATGTTTTATCTACATTTGCTGTTGCTTTTTTGTCTTGCAAATTAGCAAGTGTAAAATAAGCACTTGCATTATTTGGGTCTATTTTCAATGCTTTTTCTGCATACGCTTGTGCTTCATTAAACTGACGAACTTCTGTGTATGCTTCTGCTAGATAGGCATAACGAGCAGGAGAAAATTCTTCAATTTTGTTTTTGAAGTTTCCATAATTTGCCTTTGACCACGTCTTAAATGCTTTCTCAAAATTATCTAAATGATAATAAGCATATCCTTTTTGATAGTAATAACGAGCATTTTCGCTAGGATGTAAGGTTGCAATTTTTGGCTCAATGGTTTCAATAGCTTCAATGGCTTCTCTATATTTGGTCAAATAATTAGCTACTTGTGCCTCTAAATAGTAGAGTTCAATATTTTCAGGAAATTCAGTTTTTGTAATTTTTATTTTTTCAAACGCTGTAGTCCAGTTTTTTTTGGCTAAATTTTGCTTGATTACGAAGAAACGATAAAATTGTTTTTTATCTTTTTCTTGTTCATAACGAGCTGCAATATCATAGAGCTGTGCTGCTTTTACATTATCGTTTTGGTCTGCATAAATTTTGGCAAGCAAAGCATAAGCAGGTGAATAATTGCTATTCAGACGAATAACATAACTCAATGACTGTGCAGCTTCTTTTGGCTTTTTGAGTTGATATTCACATTGCGCCTTCGAAAAAATATAAAGGTGATTACGTGGTTCTCTCTGAACAGCTTTGTCATATTCTTGCAGAGCTAAGTCATAACGAGCTTGTTGTTTGTGGCGTTCGCCATTGGCAAACCAATCCAAACCTTCGTGTTGAGCATAAGCGAAGTTAGTAAAGCTAGTAAAACTAAAGACGCTACCCAGTAGAATAAGTGTAAAGTAAATCGTCTTTTTCATAATTTTATTGGTTATTTATTAAAATGTGAGTAGTAGTATTTTATATAGATATATTTTAAATTAAAGACAGTTGAATGTGTTTACTTTGTTAAACGAGAAAATGCTATACAAAGGTTACTTCAAATGCTGCTTTTCTATTAAAAAATTAAACTTTTTTCTATTTATTTGATGCTTTCATCATCTATCTACTTATTGTTTTATAAAAACTTAGAATGCTTCAATTAAAATTGAATAGTTCATAAATTAAAACCTTAAAAATAGCCTTTAATTACTTGATAAATAGAGTTTTAGTCTGAAGAAATACATAAATTTTGACAAAAAAATATGTACTATTTTTAGATAGTACATACTTTCTTTTTAAGCATTTTACTTTGTTTGGCTTGTTTTTCTTAGCTATTTTTGCATTCCAACTAATTATTTACTCTTATAAACTCTCTAGTTCTTCTCTAATATTTTCTCTTGCTTGTTCTTCTAACTCTTCTCTAAAAACGGAAGTTTGATAGATAACAGGTCTATCTAAAAAGCTCTTTAAAACCAATTTTCTACCTCTTTTATATAAGAAATTCGGAACATAACCAAATTCTTCTCTTACTTGATTAGCATAGTTTTGATAAACGGCTTTTGATTGCCCCAAAATAGCTAAATCTAAGTCTAAAAGAACTTGTAAATCTTTGTCTATTGTCTTCGAATGATTTTTGGTAGCTTCAATATAACTCATTACTTTCCCTGTTCTTTCGATAGGTAAATAGTGTGATAATTGTTCGTGAAAGAATTTTGCGCTTCTGCTTTCGTTATCTTTCCGAAGTGGCACATAAATAGCATCATGAAACCAAATTGCTAGTTCAATAGAAAGTCTATCATTTATTTCTTCTGGATAATTATCTAAGCCTTTAATCATTGCTTTTATGTGATCCCAGTTGTGATAATGCCGAGTATTTTCTTTATATTGAATGCCTAAAAGCGTAAAAATTTCTATGTTTTTATCTTCAGGAAGTGAAAAATTGGCTACCATATCTACCCAACTCACCAATAAAAAATTAGCACCTTCAAAGTTGTTTTTTGTTACTTTTGTAGTCGAATTCATAATTTTGCTTTGGAAGAAAATCGTTTTCTCTAGTTTCTTTGATTTTAAAGAATATATTCTAAAAATACAATCCAGTTTGATAAATTAATTGGATACATCAAACTACTTACATAATTTTTAATTTATACTTCTGTTCTTTTTCTTAGAAAAAAATAATTTACACTCATTTTCATAAAGACAAGTTAATAAGTAATCAGCTATGTACAAAATTCAGTTTGCATTAAAAAAAATATTTCTCTCTTTTTTATTTGTTAGTTTCTTATTTACAGTAAGTTATGCTCAAAATTCTACGTTAGACTTTGAAGAAACAGAGTTTGATTTTGGAAAAATAGAGTTTCAAGACACACTCACCCATCGTTTCTATTTTAAAAATACTTCAGAAGATGAAATCCAAATCTTAGACACTTCAACCGACTGTGCTTGTACATTTTCAAGTAAAAATACAGGAAAAAGTATTTCAAAAGATGAACGTACTTTTATCGAATTAGTCTTTTTGCCTTATAATTATGGCAATTTTGCTAAAGTTTTTACAGTCAAAACGGATAAAGCAGGAACACAAACTTTGATGCTAAAAGGAGAGTTACAGCCTATTTTGGATAAAGAAAGAGATTTTAAATACGCCTTAGAAAAAATGCCAAAAATACGTACACGCACCAAATACCTTCATTTTGGAAATGTATTGAATAAAATGCCGATTACTAAAAAGTTTGAGTTTTATAACTCAAGTAAAGAAGATTTTGTTTTTACAGGCAAAATGGAAACTCCAAAATATTTACAGATTCGTTTTGATTCTACACATATTTTGAAATCTGGTGAAACGAGTGCTATTTATGTGATTTATGACCCTGTTTTGAAAAATGATTTTGGCTATGTGGAAGATGTAGTAACGCTTTTTGGAGAGCAAAACAAAAAAACTTCAACGTTAGAATTTAAAGTAACAGCCAATGTAGAAGAATATTTTCCTACTTTAGATGCTGAAATGTTAGAAACCTACCCAAAACTTAAAATAGAAGATGATTACATAAATTTAGGAAGTCATTACCTAAAAAACTTAGAAGGAAAGGATTCTTTAGAGGCTACTTTTGTACTGAAAAACACAAGTAATATGCCTTTGAGAGTTCATAGAATAATCGAAGGCTATGGCTGTAAATTAATTACAGAAAAAGCTGAATGGAACGAAATTGCACCTCATAACAACGCCATTGTGAAAGTTGTTTTTCAAACGCCAAAAGACAAAGGAACTTATATTCGTTCGCTGACAGTAATCTGTAATGACCCTAGAAAACCTATCAGAACAATGAAAATACAAGCTATTTTGAGGTAATCTAGTTTATAGATTTTTCATTTTATCAACCATTCTTTTCATAGATTGGTCGATAGAAATAGTGGATTCTGCCAAATTTTGAACTTGATGTAAATCATACCATTTAATATCTAAAATTTCTTCATTTTGAGGAATTAATGTCTCATTTTCATCAGCTTCTATAATCAAGCGAATATCAAAATGCAGATGCTCTGCAACTTCCTTTTTTTGAGGAATGGTATGAATATCAATATCATAGATTAAATTAGAATTAGAAGAAAGTAGCTTTAAGGTTTTAAGACCACTTTCTTCTTTTACTTCTCTGAAAACTGTTTCTTCAATCGTTTGGTCGCTATCTTCTATATGCCCACCAATTTGTAGCCATTTATTAAGTTTTTTATGATGAATCAAAAGTGCTTTTGTGTGTTCTTTATTGATAACCCAAGCCGAACCTGTAAGCTGTCCAGTTAGATTCGAACGCAAAGCAAAATCATCATGTTGAGTAAGAAAATCAATCATTCGTTTTTGAAATTCTATCTCCTCATCAAATGAAGTTTGATAATTATTTAATAAATCTAAAATAGGTTGTTTGTTCATACTATTGCACCCCATTATCAACGTCTGATTACAGACGATTGCTACGGAAAAAGTGTATTTGTGGTATAAAAAATTAACTGGTAACTACTTACTGATAACTGGTTACTGTTTAAAATCGGTCTAGTTCTCTTTTGGCATCTTTTGCCTTTAAGTCTTGGCGTTTGTCGTATAGCTTTTTACCTTTTCCAAGTACAACTTCTATTTTTGCAAGTCCTCTATCATTGACATATACTTTTGTTGGAATGATTGTCAGACCTACGTCTTGAGCATCGTATTGTAATTTTTTAAGTTCTTTTCGTTTCAAAAGTAATTTTCGGTCTGCTTTTTCTTCGTGATTGTGTACATTTCCCTTGTCGTACTGAGCGATATGCAGATTACGAAGAAATAATTCGTTTCCAATAAACAAACAAAAAGCATCACTTATCGTAACTTTTCCCATTCGGATAGATTTGATTTCCGTTCCCTGTAAAACTACTCCAGCTTGATAAATATCTATAAAATGATATTCGTGAGAAGCCTTACGATTTCTTATACTGACTGATTTCTGAATTTCTTTTTTCTTGCCTGACATAATTTTTTGATTTATTTTTTAGTGAGTGTATTTGTTTTAAACCTATTTGAGTGACTATAAGTTCGAATTATTTTTTTAGTGAATTAGCAATTTTTTGTATTTCGTCTATTGACAATCCTGTGATAGTAGAAATAATATCAAATGATAAATTTTCTAATATAGATTTTTTAGCAATTTCTGT
>PFKD01000149.1 GCA_002784125.1 Flexibacter sp. CG_4_10_14_3_um_filter_32_15 | reverse complement strand
TAGCCTCTAACTTTAAATATTACTATTTAATATTGAATTGATATAATTATTAAATAATACCAAAATTTTGAATAAAAGGGTGGGGAATGAGAGATATAAGTATAAAATAAAAAGTAAGTGGCTTTAAAGTAATTACGTGCTTCTCATAGAAAAACCTATAAATCTTGAATTTATAGGTTTTTTTGTTCTAATAAATGTTATCAAGGTTAATTTAGTAATGTCCATTTTTCCATAGAACTGGGTTTGCAAACCCAGTTCTATGGAAAAATGGACATTTTTTTAAATAACTTATTGCTAATGAATACTGTAAATAACTGTGATAACGTTTAATAATTTTCCTGAAAGTTAAGGAAGAAAAATCACTTGATTCGGTGCTACACCTGTTGCAAACGTATTTTGAATATTTCCATTTCTGTCATATTGCAAAACTTCATTTCCTTCTAAAGTTTGAAAATTTGCAATTCCTACCCAAATATCTCCGTTTTTAGGATTTATACTTATTCCATAGGCATTATTCAAAATAATTGGAGTTGTTGCTTGAGCTGTTGCAGTAATTGGTAACTCATAAATCCCACTACTAAAATTATAATACAAAACGTCTTTAGCTGGATTAAGAGCTAATTTCCCACCTACATTTTCGCTTCCTGCATTCAAAGGAATTGTAGTTTCGATAGCATTTGTAGCTGTATTTATTTTATATAAATTTCCTGTTGGAGAAGTATAAGTAGTAAATTCGGTTTCTCTAGCTGTAATCCAAAGTTTACCATTTTTATCTATTACCATTTGATTCGGATTATTTGGAGCAAAATCAATCGTCGTTTGTAAGGTATTGTTAGATGTATTATAAACAGAAACCGTAGTACCAAAACTATTTGCTACAAAGGCTTTATTTGTTTTGTTATCAAAAATGATATTTTCTGCACCTCCACGAGCCTCTATGGTTGTGATAATTTGTTCTGTTTTGGTATCTAAAACCAAAATTTTTGGAGAAATATCATCAAAATTTCCCCACGTACTAACATAAGCCTTATCATTTCCAATACTTGCCATATAACGAGGGTTTGCAAAATCTCCTGTAATAGTGGTTGTTTTTTCGAAAGTTCCACGATTAACAACCTCAATTTTGTTGCTATTACTTACCATTAAATAGGCTTCATCTCCCAAAATAGAAATGGATTGAAGATTATCTCCTAAAATGCTTCCTGTAACAGTTTGAAAGACTTCTTGTGTTATAGCATTATTTTTAGAAATATGAGTAACAGATGAGTTATTTTGAAGAAAAACCCCCTCATTCACTACTAAATGACCTTGTGCATATTCTCCTTCAAGAATATTTTCATCATTCTTGTTACAAGAAGAAAAAAGTGAAGTAGAAATAAGAACATACAAAAACAGTGTCCAAAATCTTGGACGTAAATTAGAATTACGAATAGACATAAAATATAAAAATATAAAATAAAATAATGACCTCAGTTTTTTCCCGAACCGAAAGTACAATAACAGAAAAGGCAGGTCTCCTGACTGATTGAACCAATTTAGAATTTAGAAGTGTGAAATTAGAATTAATTACAAACTTTAAGAATCAAACCAGCATTGCATACCTAATTATTATAAGTGTAGAAGTTGCATGCAATTATTTTTAGAATCAAATGAAGGATTACTAAAAACCAAATTCACAGTTGCGGGTACAGTTACGGAATAAATCAAAAAAATGACGACCGTATTCCCTTTTCAGTGTTTTTTTTGTTTATAAAAAAACACCACCTTTTCTAGCTGCAAAGGTAGTGTTTTTTTGTGAAATGATTTTAGATTATTTTATTTATTGGGTGCATAACAAATTAGCTACGCTGCTTTTCGGATGTCGCTTAGTCAATTTGTATGGGTGCATAACAAATTGTCGCTTTTGTAGGGAAAAGGCAAGCCCTTTCCTTACTAAAAACGACATTTTGAGATGCGTCCTTATTTATTCCATTTTACTGAGTTTCAAAACATTGGTTCTTTGTTTTTCATCAATCGGCATACTGGCAGTATTGACAAATAAATCTCCTTTTTGAATGTGTCCTTTTTCGAATAAAATTTCTTGGGTATCCTTAAAAGTTTGGTCTGTCGAAACAAATTTATCATAATAATAACCACGAACTCCCCAAACTAAATTGAGTGTAGTGAGTAGATGACTATTAGATGTGAAAATAAAAATACCTGCTTTCGGACGATGACTAGCAAGTTGAAAAGCTGTATAACCCGACTGTGTCATCGAAATAAGAGCTTTTGCGTGAACATTTTGAGCTAATCTACATGCTGTCGTAATTACACTTTTACTTGTATAATCTTTCATTTCGACAGGAATTGGATAATACTGATGATAAACGGATTCTACATTTACTTCAATCGAACTAATAGTTTTTACCATACTTTTGATTACCTCAACTGGATATTTTCCAACTGCTGTTTCTCCACTCAGCATCAAGGCATCAGCTCCGTCCATGACTGCGTTGGCTACATCGTTTGTTTCTGCACGAGTCGGACGAGGATTTTCTATCATCGATTCCATCATCTGAGTAGCAATAATAACAGGTTTTGCAGCTTCATTACATTTTTTGACAATACGTTTCTGAACGACAGGCACTTCTTCGGCATTTATTTCTACTCCCAAATCTCCACGAGCAACCATTAGCGCACCTGCTTCTTCGATAATACTATCAATATTTGCTACAGCTTCTGGACGTTCTATTTTAGCAACTGTTCTCATTTTACTGTCATGTTTTGTGATAATTTCTTTCAAACGAATCATATCACTAGCATTTCTTACAAAAGAAAGAGCCACCCATTCGACTTCATTTTCAATTCCAAACATGACATCTTTTAGGTCTTTTTCTGTCATTGAAGGTGCAGAAATTTGAGTGTTGGGAAGGTTTATTCCTTTTCTTGGTTTCAAAATTCCTCCTACAATTACTTTTGCAATCACATCGTTTTGGTCTTTATCAGCAACAACAAGTTCTAATTTTCCATCGTCCATCAGAATAGGTTCTCCGATTTTTACATCTCTAACAAAATCTTCATAAGCACAACTAATGCGCTCTTTTGTTCCGATAACTCCTTTATCGGTCGTAATTCTTATTTTTTCTCCTTTTATGAGTTCTATTTGTCCTCCTTCAATATCACCAACACGGATTTTAGGACCTTGTAAATCTTGAAGAATACAAACATTAAACTCAAATTTGTGATTGAGTTCTCTTATTATATCTAATACTTTTTTGTGGTCATCGTAAGTACCATGTGAAAAATTGAGACGAAACACATCTACTCCTGCTACCATGAGTTCTAAAATCTGTTCACGAGTAGAGGAGGCTGGGCCTACAGTTGCAATTACTTTTGTTTTATTGAAGCTAAATTTCATATTTATTGTGAAGTCGGTTATGAATATGTATTTTTGTATAAACTTACAACATTCATAATTCAATTACGAATTATGAATTAAAAATTACGGTATTTAATTAGAATTTAATTTAAAAGGTAATTTTACAAAGAGTGAATGATTTTTGAAATGAATATAAAAAATAACTGGTTAGTAATTACTCAAAATTGGTAATTTGAATTTAACTGGTAACTAACTACTGATAACTGATAACTGGTAACTGAATGAATGTATATCCTCAAATTTTAGAAGCTGCTCTCAAAGGTCAAAAAATGTTGGCTGTTTTGATAGACCCTGACCGTATAGACTCCAAAAAAACGGCTCTTTTGGCTGCACAAGCTGCCCACTATGGAATTTCTTTTTTTATGGTAGGAGGAAGTCTTTTGACAGAAGGCGAAGTTTCTCAAACAATAAAGTTGATAAAATCTCACGCAAAACTGCCTGTAGTTTTGTTCCCTGGTCATTATTTTCATCTTGCGTCTGAAGCTGATAGTTTGTTTTTGCTCTCTCTTATTTCGGGACGAAATCCAGAATATTTGATTGGACAACACGTTGCAGCAGCTCCACGCCTTCGCAGAATGGATTTAGAAGTTATTCCGACTGCTTATATGCTTGTTTTGTGTGATAACTTGACAACAGTTTCTTATGTCAGTCAGACTTTACCAATTCCTTATGAAAAGGCAGAAGTTGCAGCCAATACAGCTTTGGCAGGAGAATATTTGGGAATGCGTCTTGCCTATTTAGATGGTGGAAGTGGCGCAGCAAAACCAATTTCTCCAAGAATGATTCGAACAGTAAAACAAAGCATAAATATTCCTTTAATTATTGGAGGAGGAATCAGAACACCTGAAGCCTTACACATGGCTTTTGCTGCTGGTGCTGATGTGGTAGTCGTAGGCACTCGTTTGGAAGAAGAACCTGCTTTGATTGCTGATTTTGCAGCCGTTTTGCATCAATTTAATAAGACGAAAATTTAGTGAAATTTTAGTTTTGTTCCTCAACGACGGCAATACTTCGTTACTTCGTTTACGGTTCAAAAATAAGGAAAATCAACCGTCGTTGAGACCTCGCCGTCAATGAGGCTTAAAAAAACGTTGTATTACTTCTAAATTCTACCTTCTAAACTCTAAATTGGTTTTAAATCCATCCTTTTTTCTTAAACCAAAAATAAATCCCTATTACAATTGATATCATTACTACCCAAACAATGACATAGCCATTTTCAGCTTCTAATTCTGGAATTTTTTTAAAATTCATTCCATAAACCCCTACAATAAAAGTAAGAGGAAGAAAAAAAACAGAAAAAATAGTCAGAATTCCCATAATTTCATTGGTTCGGTGGGAAGCCAAAGAAAGACGAAGATTTATTAAATTATTTGCATTTTCGTGTAACTCGTCCACTCTATAATAAAGAGAGTCTGAAAATTCAATATTATGATGGGCTAATGGATAATCTTTAGAGTATTTCATATAACTCTGAATGAGTTCTTTTGTCAGATAAAGCATTCTTTTAAAAACCGAACCCCGTCTTTTGAGTTGGTACAATCTTTCGAAAATAGAACCATCTTTCATTTCTTGAAAAACTTCTTTTTCATACGCATCTAAACGCTCACTGGCTTGGTTCATTCCCAAATCATACGTTTTGAGCAGCATATCCAAAAGTTTGTAGGTAAAGTGTTCGCTATTTTCATAACGAGTATGTGAACCATTGCGCCACTCGTTGGCAAGTTGTGCGAGCGTAGGCTGTCCTGTTCTGTGAATAGTAAGAATATAATCTTTACTTACAAAAATGGCTACTTTATTCGTAATTTCTTGAATTGTATCTGCATCGTCTTCACAATAAAGGTCGTAATAACGTACAATAAAATACGTCCAATCATTTATAAGCTCCACTTTGGGCATGTGAAAAGCAGCCATACAGTCTTTGACGGCAGCAGTGGGCATTTTATACTGACGAATAAGCTCTCTTAAATCTTTATCGCTAGGACTGATTACGTCTATCCATTGATAACCCGATTCGGCTTCTAGAATAGTTTTTATCATAAGTAGTTTTTTTGAAGGACAGAAAAGAAAATAAATCTTACAAATTTAAAGAATAATTCTCTTTATTCAATAAGATAATTATTTACTTCATAAATATCCTTTATTTCAATTTGACAATAGGGTAAACGCACGAAACTTTTTATACTGCTTTCAGTGTGTTTAAACAGACTTTAATTATCAGAGTAAATTCAATTTACAAAGTTAAAA
>PFKD01000335.1 GCA_002784125.1 Flexibacter sp. CG_4_10_14_3_um_filter_32_15 | reverse complement strand
ATTTTTTAAATCGTTGAAAATCAAGTAATTAGAAAATAAAAACAGTTTTAATTTAACTCCTTATTCGCATTATTCATTTTTGTTTATCTTTTATCAATAAATTGCTAAAAACACGAGCATTTTTTTTTACATTTGTAAGTTATCTGATTTGAGTACTGCTAATAATTTTATATTTTAGTGGGATCGAAGTTAATTAACTTAATCAGTTTTATATTTATTCCCTTATCTCAAAAACTAAACACACAAAAAATGTATAAAATTAGTTTAAAAATATCTACTCTCATTCTAGCCTTTGTTATGCTTACAGGTTACACTCATGCCGATGAAGGTATGTGGTTGCCTATGTTAGTCAAACGTTTGAATGAAGCAGATATGAAAGCAAATGGCTTAAAACTGACAGCCGAAGAGATTTATAGCGTTAATAACTCAAGTTTGAAGGATGCTATTTTTGGCTTAGGTTATGGCGATCCCTCTTGGAATTTCTGTACTTCAGAAGCTATTTCATCAGAAGGTCTTTTACTTACCAACCATCACTGTGCTTTTGATATGATTCAGAATCACAGTACGGTAGATAATGATTATCTGACAGATGGCTTTTGGGCAAAAACGATGGCTGAAGAACTTCCAAACCCCGGAATTACAGCTTCTGTTTTAGTAAAAATGGAAGATGTAACAGAGCGTATCAAAAAAGCTCTTGATGGACTTAGCCTTGATGAACAAGCTAAAAAGTTAGAAGAAATCAAAGCTGAAATTATTGCAGAACACACAAAAGACACACACTATAAAGGATATGTAAAAGACTTTTTCTATGGAAATGAGTATTATCTTTTTGTATCAGAAGTATTTTTGGATGTTCGTTTGGTAGGCGCACCTCCTTCATCAATCGGAAAATTTGGTGGTGATACAGACAATTGGATGTGGCCTCGTCATACAGGCGATTTTTCTTTGCTTCGTGTTTATGCTGGTAAAGATGGAAAACCTGCTGAATATTCTACTGAAAATGTTCCTTTAAAACCTAAACATTCTCTACCTGTTTCTATGAAAGGGGTTCAACAAGGCGATTTTGCTATGGTTTTTGGTTTCCCTGGTGGCACACAACGTTTCAAAACGTCGTATGGTCTTGATGTAGATTATGCTGTTACAAATCCTGCTCGTATAAAATTGCGTGAAAGAAGACTAGCACTTATGAAAGAACAAATGGATGTAGATGCAGCTACTCGTATCGCTTACGCTTCAAAATATGCTAGTATTAGTAATTATTACAAATATTTTATCGGACAAAACGCAGGACTAAAACGCCTAAAAACAATCGATAAAAAACGAAAAGAAGAAAAAGAATATCAAATTTGGGCAGATGCTTCTGGAAACGAAGCATATAGCACATCACTTTCTCGTTTGGATAAAGCATACAGCAGTTCTGTAGATTACTCGCTTTGGAGTGCATATTGGCAAGAAGCATTTTTGGGAAGTGAAATTGTAGAATTTGGAGCTAATTTCCTTCAATTACAAAAAACTCTTGAAGCAGGAGTAAATGAAGAAAATCAAGAACAAGTAGATGCAGCCATCGAAAAACTTAAAGAAGCAACCAAAGAACATTTTGCAGAATACAATGCAACCATTGATCAAAATGTTACGGGTACTTTATTAGGAATGTTTTATACAGATATTGATAAACAATATCACCCAGAAATATTTGGAAGAGTTGCTGGCGAAAATGGAGGCGACTTCAATAAATATGCAAAAGTTATTTTTGATAATTCTGCCTTTGCAAGCGAAGAAAAAACAATGCAACTTTTGGAAAACCCCAATGCAGAAGTAATGGCAAAAGATCCAGTTGTGCAACTTATCACTTCCGTTGTAGAGGCGTATTACGGAAAAGTAAGACCACAGTTGATGGTCGCTAATGAAGAAATCGCTTCTGCGATGAAAGATTATGTAGCTGGTCTTTTGGTAAAAAATAAAGGCAAAAAATACTATCCTGATGCAAACTCTACGCTTCGTCTTTCTTATGGAAATATAAAAGATTATTCGCCTAAAGATGGTGTGAAATATCAGTATTTTACTACTTTAGAAGGTGTAGCTGAAAAATATATTCCTGAAGATGATGAGTTTGATGCTCCTAAAGAACTTTTAGAGATGCAAATGGCTAAAGATTACGGAAAATATGCCGACAAAGATGGAACGCTTCACGTTGGTTTTATTACAAATAACGACATCACAGGAGGAAACTCAGGAAGTCCTGTAATTAATGGAAATGGCGAACTTATCGGTCTTGCTTTTGATGGAAACTGGGAAGCTATGACAGGCGACTTGGTTTTTGATGAGCAATATAAGCGTTGTATCAATGTAGATATTCGTTATGTACTTTTCTGTATTGACAAATTAGCTGGTGCTTCGCATCTTATCGATGAAATGAATTTGGTTACGGCTGGGAAAGGCAAAAAAAGTAAATAAATTATCATCCTAGATTTTTTACACAAAAAGACGGTACTAATTTTTAGTATCGTCTTTTTTATCTCTTTTATTTTGCTAACTTTTTAAATTCTAATTTTATCAAAAAATTGTATCTTGTGCTATAATTTAAAATTAAAACAGACCATGAAAACGACAACAGACAGATATATTAATCTTTTTACAGACTACGGATTCAAAAAAGTATTTGGAGAAGAGCCAAATAAAGATTTATTAATAAATTTTTTGAATGAATTACTACAAGGCAAGGAGAAGATAACAGAACTCACTTATCTCAATACCGAACACATGGGAAAGAGTGATAGAGATAGAAAAGCTGTTTTTGATTTGTATTGTACTAATGATAAAGGAGAAAAATTTATTGTAGAAGTACAACGAGTAAAACAAAAATTCTTTAAAGACAGAAGTATTTATTATTCTAGTTTTGCTATTCAAGAACAGGCGCAAGTTGGAAAAGAATGGAGATATGAATTAAAAAATGTTTATACGATTGCTATTCTAGATTTCGAAATTGACCATAATCTGACAGAAGAACAAGAGGCAAACCGAAAAAATAAATGGGAATCACACGTTCAACTAATGGAAACGTATTCAAAATCTGTTTTTTATAATAAACTAACTCTTATCTTTTTAGAAATTCCTAAATTTAATAAGACCTTACAAGAATTAGAAAATGATTATGAACGTTGGTTATTCGCCTTTAAAAATCTTCATAAATTATCAAATCTTCCTGTCGAATTAACAGAGGGGATTTTCAAACGTCTTTTTGAAATTGCAGAGATTGCCAAAATGGATAGAAAAGAGTTGGCTATTTATCAAGAAAGTTTAAAAGATTATTGGGATTTGAAAAGTGCAATGGATACATATTTTGGTGAAGGAAGAATAGAAGGGAAAATCGAAGGAAGAATAGAAGGGAAAATCGAAGGAAGAATAGAAGGCAAGATTGAAACAGCAATGAATCTAATCAATATGGGAATGGATATTTCTCAAATTGCACAAGCTACAGGACTACCTTTATCAAAAATAGAAGAATTAAAAAACGAATAATCAATTAAATAAAAATCAAAAAACTTTGAAACTACTATTCTCCCCTTCTCACTATCCTTTTTTCAATCTCGCTTTAGAGGAATATCTATCTAATTGTACCGAAAGAGAAAGTGAATATTTACTTTTTTATAGAAATGAACCTTCCTTAGTTATGGGCAAAAATCAAAATGCTTGGGAAGAAATGAATTTTAATTATCTAAAATCTCAAGATATTTTTCTTTCCCGTCGTATTTCGGGTGGTGGAACGGTCTATCACGATTTGAATAACCTCAATTTTAGCTTTATAAAGCCTTTAGATACAAAAATGGTCGCTAATTATGATTCACTTTTACTTCCGATTGTAGAATTTTTGAAAACACTAAACCTAACTGCTCATATAGGAGAACGTTCTGATATTTGGTTAGAAAATACACAAGGCGAAAAACGAAAAATCACAGGAACAGCTCAGTACACCAACAAACATCGTTTTATTACACACGGAACACTCCTTTTTGATACAGATTTAGAGAAATTACAAAAAGCTATAACAATTCCTACAAATGTAGAAGTGAGTTCGAAAAGTCTTAAATCAGTCAGAAGTAAAGTCATTAATATAAAAGAAGTATTAGAACAGACTTCAAAAAGCGAAACCATTCTGACAATAGAACATTTTGAAGAAAAGTTAGCTCATTTTATTCTGTTATACTTCAATAAACCTGTTCATGTTCATGCGCTCACAAAAAATGAGGTAAATGAGATAGAAAAACTAGCAGAAGAAAAATATACATCTTTTGAATGGGTTTGGGGACGTTCGCCAGCGAGTGAAGTTATTAGAAAAATTACCTTCAAAAATCAAGAATATTCTATCAAAATAAAACTAAATAGAGGTGCAATTATTCAAGAAATAGGAGTAGAAAATACCACAGAAGATAATTTTTTAAATGATAACTTGCAGAAATTAGTAAATCAAATCTATAAAAAAGAAGAATTAGAAAAAATTCTTTTGCCGATTGGATTTATAGAACAAGATTTAGAATTATGGTTTTAATGTAGCGCATACTTTAGTGTGCGAAAAAATGTACAATAGATTGTAGTCTGTTGGAAAAGCTAATATTTCAAACTTTTTAATAAACTAAACGTTTCATTGTTACAAGAGTTATATAAATTTTGAAAGTCAAAGTGAAAGAATATTTTTTTAATTTTAAAATTTAAAAAAGAATTTTTGTATTTTTACTCTCAATCAAACTAATTATAAAAACTGATAAGAATTAACTAAAAAACCTATTCGATATGAAAGACATGATGAAAATGTTTGGTAAAGTGCGTGAAATGCAAACCAAACTACAAGAAGTACAAGAACAACTTGTACATATTACAGCCGAAGGAGAAGCAGGTGGTGGAATGGTAAAGGCAGTAGCCAACGGAAAAAAACAAGTTATCAAACTTGATATTGATGCCGATATTATAAAATCAGATGACAAAGAAATGTTACAAGATTTAATTGTAGCAGCAGTAAATAAGGCTTTAGAAGCAGCAGAAGAAAAAAGCAAAGAACACATGCAGAAAAGCACAGAAGGAATGATGCCTAATATCCCTGGAATGGATTTGGGTGGAATGGGAATGTAGTATTGAATTGTGAATTGTAAATTAAATTCTTAGCAACTAAATTTAATTGAACAGCCTAGTTTTAACCCTACTGTTTACCCACATGTTTCTTGTAAAACAAAAAATAGTAAGTTTTGAATAAAAACACTGTATTTGTAGGGAAAAGGCACGCCTTTTCCTAGTCGGTCGTTGATATTTCAACCGAAAATACACAATATGTTTAGGAAAAGGCAAGCTATTTTCCCTACTAACTTCAAAATTATTGCTATTTCAGACTTGTGCGTAATCGATAGGGGTTTTAACCTGTTTTTTATATATACAAAGAAAAAGGAGAAGTGAGCAGGGCAGGGATGTTATTCATTGACGGGCTTGTACCTGTGTTTTCTCTCCTTAATTTATTAGAAAAATAAAAAAAACTGATTCAAGTTCTGAATCAGTTTTTTTTATAGGGTGTATGTCCCATCCTAACATAGCGTTACACAATTAATTTAATTATGGAACGTAATTATGTAAAACGAACTCAAAAAGATTATACGATGCAGTTCAAACT